>JAFSTX010000045.1 GCA_017445585.1 Lachnospiraceae bacterium | reverse complement strand
TTTCCCTGAATGTAAATGCTTCTTTCCCGTAAACTTCAATGATCTTCGGAACACCTCGTCCTGATTTCTCACTGATATGAAGCTGTAGGAAGATCTCCGAAAGTTTTTCGTTGACAGGCACTGACTCTCCAAGGAAAAAGCCTTCCATCGTCTGCGCGGGAGGAATGGTCCCCCTGGACAAAATCTCGATCCGATTGGAAAAGACCGAGATCATAGGCTCATTTCCGTCGATCCACCGATTATGTAAGATGGCATTGATGATAGCCTCGCGAAATGCCTTGTTGTCGAATAGCGGAACTTCCTTTCTTTCCACGACCCGGTTCCTTTCATCCGTCTGGATCAGATTAAGGACATCCCCATAGCGAAGAATCTCATCAAGGCTGTATAAAAGGCAGGTGTTTCCGAATTCGCGGACAGAAAACAGCGGAGAACCTTTCGTTTCGCCGTCAAAAATAGAGACGCGCAATGGAATATGGGAATCATCAGACAAAAGCTGGGCCAGTATATTGAATTCTCCGCTTTTGTTTTTAAGCCCCAGATTCTTGATGAAAGTCTCTTCTCTGAGGACGATCCCCCGTGAACCGTAATAACCGAAAAGCTTTGAAAATGTCAGTTCCTGATACTTTGAGGGAGCTGTTTCTATCGTCTCAACTCTACCGTCAAGGATCTTGAAAAGCTGGATCTCTCTTTTCGGATAGTCCTTCAGTGCTGCTTTGGAAGAACCGATCCGGATATATCGTTTTTCTTTGAATGCGGTAGGAATCTCCTCGGCAGCCGGAATAACGAGTACTACGACGCGATTTCCGTCGATCGTTTCTTCTTCAAATGAGAAATTGACACTGGGGGAAAGATTCCGTGCGAGGTAATTTTGATACGGCTCCTTATTATACTCGCAAAACTGGTTGAAGGTCGTTCCGACGATTTCATGAGTATCGTTGTTTACGCCCCAAACGAAATATGCATATTTCTTATAGTGGAAAGCAGCCGCATTCGACATGGCGGAAACATATTCGCCCAGAGTTTCCGGCTGAAACCAGTTTTCCTTGAGTTCAAACCATTCCTGCTCATCATCGTTAGCACAGAGTTCCTTTACGATTGACTTAATGTCCATGTATGCGCCTGCTCCTTTCCCCAAGTTTATTCCCCACATGCGCATTATAACATGTGGGGAATAAAAATGGAATTGTTTTTAGAAAGTTTTTTATAGTTTTCCTCCCTGAGCCGGTCCGTAGTGTCGATCAGATTTTGGTTTTCACGGTACAGCTTCCCGTTCTCCTGTTGCCAAAACGTTGCCAAACACCGTTTCGGAGGTTCAGAAATCCAGTATTTATGCGGGTTCCCGGCGTGCAGCTAATGATGTCATAGACACAGAGATAAGGGAGAACTTTATTCACCGAGCAGCTCTTTTACCACATCGGCAAGCTGCGAATCCCTGCAGTCACGGAAGAAATATTCGGTGAAACGTGCGCCGGAGAGAGCTCCTTTTACGAGCTCGCGATCGGCCTCGCGCAGTATGTCGGCGATGGGACGGTAGGTCACTTTCTTCAGGTCATCAAGGATCCTTTTATTTCTCTTTTCGGGAACGGCGCGCTCTTTCGGATAACCCTGCCCGCTTTCCTCACAGAAAAGCTTTTCAAAGATATACTCCAGATTCAGGTCTCCGCCCCAGCCGAAGCCCTTTGCAAAGGGGATCGCGATGGCGTTGCCGTCGTTGATCTGGGCGAAGGTGTAGGCGTCGAGAGGATCCTCTATATGGCCGCAGATCACGCCGGGGAATGAATTGCACGCGAGCATGGCGCCCTCGCCCGTGCCGCATCCGGTTATCACATAGTCGGCTGCTCCTGAATTGAGGAGCACCGCGGCAAGAATGCCGATCTGTACGTATGTCAGCTGCGCCTCATCGTCAGCCTGATACATCCCGTAATTGACGACGGTATGCCCCATGGGCTCGACGACTTTTCTGAGCGCCGCGTAGATGACGCCGTTTTTTGCCGCCTGGCTGTTTTCATTGATCAATGCTATCTTCATTTTTTGTTCCTTCCCGGTTAAATTCTTTGCTTTGCCTGCGTCCGGCGGTGTGCCGGCGCGGAAATCTTTTTAGTAAGTGCCTGGTTTACGGCTGCTTGCCAATGTACGCCAGGATTCCTCCGTCCACGTAGAGAATGTGGCCGTTTACAAAATCAGACGCCGGTGATGCCAGATAGACGGCGGCGCCCATCAGATCCTCGGGAGTTCCCCAGCGCTCGGCGGGCGTCTTTGCCAGGATAAAGCTGTCAAAGGGATGCCTGGAGCCGTCGCTCTGCATCTCGCGAAGCGGGGCAGTCTGAGGAGTGGCGATATAGCCGGGCCCGATGCCGTTGCACTGGATATTGTATGAGCCGTATTCGGATGCGATATTTTTCGTGAGCATCTTGAGACCGCCCTTTGCGGCGGCGTAAGCGGATACCGTCTCGCGGCCGAGCTCGCTCATCATGGAACAGATATTTATGATCTTGCCGCTGCGTGCTTTGACCATGTCCGGAAGTACTGCCTTGGAAACGATAAACGCCGCAGTCAGATCAATATCGATCACCTGGCGGAAGTCCTCGGCGGACATATCGAGCATCGGGATCCTCTTTATGATCCCGGCATTATTTACGAGTATGTTTACAGGTCCGAAGTCGCTGCGTATGCTTTCCACCATTTTCAGGACTTCGTCTTCTTTTGTGATATCGCAGATGTATCCGGTCGCGTCGATCCCCTTTTCGCGGTAGTCCGCCATCGCCTGCTCGAGGTGTTGCGTGCTGCGGCAGTTAAAGACGATCTTTGCGCCGGCCGAAGCCAGCCCCTCCGCGATGGCAAAACCGATCCCGTACGCGGCTCCGGTCACCAGCGCAACCTTGCCCTCCAGGGAAAACATTTTCATTATATCCATTTGCCTGCTCCTTTCACTCTTGCTCAGGATACCGCGACGGCTTCCAGATCTGCACCGCGGTACTCGAGTTTGTATCCGCCGGCTTCGGATTCCGACCTGTAGTACTCATGGAAATCCATGAGATCGGGAGTGCCGAAGGGCAGGCCCATATCATCGGTAACCATCATATTGTATTCTTCGGGTATCAGGATCCCGTCGGTGATGCAGATCTCGTCGTAGCTTACGGCGAAATAAAGTGTAAGGACCGTATTATCGGCTGTAGCCGCCTGGACCTTGATTATGCAGACGAGCCCCTGATCGTCGCCGGGTTTATAGGCAAAGTACTCGCCCGCCGCTTCCCATCCGGAGAAGGTGTAGGAATCGCTGTAATAGCGGTTCACTTCCTTTTCGGCGATCGCCAGAGCGTTGGCGTGGAGAACAGAGGTAAGGGCCTCGTTGATCTCGCTGAGGCTCGTGACAAGGCCGTCCGAGGTCTCAAAGGCTGCGATCGGGCCGCCAAACTCGGTATTCCAGCCCTCGGTCGCGTCTTCGAGGAGCTTTTCGCAAGCTTCGTGCGGATGGACGTAGCCGTCAGTGCTTATCCCGTACCAGTTGAAGTATCCGGGCGTGGAGAATAAAATCGCCTCCTCCAGCTCGGGATCAGAAGCCAGCACGTAAGCGAAATTCGCAGGAAGGTAGACGTAGAAGGGCATCAGATCCGGCGTAGTGGGGGTGACAAGCGTCCTGTAGATCAGATAGAGCTCATTGTTGTCGTACGCGTTGGGCTTTGGCGCAGAGTTCAGGAAGTAGCCGTAATATTCCGGATCGCTGAACGAGGCATCCTTGATCATGGCTGTGGACTCTTTGAGCTTTTCAAGAGCAGCTGCCTGAAGCGCGCTGAGAGTAGCTTCGTCGATCTGCTCGAATTTAGTAATATAAAAGGGCAGTCCCTCGACGGTGATGGTCTTTTCGGTGCTCGTGGGGATAAAATCAAAATAATCGGGACTATAATCAAAGGTAATCTTGACCGCGTCGCCGTTGGAGAGGTCGTATTCGGTATCGGCCTCAAAATCCCAGTAGTCGATAATGTCCTCATATTCGGGTTTTACTTCTATATTCAGCGACGCGCTTCCCGAGACGCCGTCAAAGGAGATGTCCACCAGGTCGAAGGGGTCGTAGGAGGGTATATCAGGCAGGCCTTCAACGGTGAATTCCCCGGTGAATTCGGAAGCTTTGATCCCGAGCTCTTTTGCCTGATCCTCGGGAGCCGTTATCCGTACTGTGAATCTGTCGCCGTTGGAGAGGCCGTTTCCGTCAGATCCGCGGTACTCTTCCCAGATGATTTCGGTCCAGTCGTCGCGCCCGGACTCGCTGACGTAGACGCAGATCCCGTCCACGAATTCCACATAGGGCATTATTTCGTCGGGGATGAGGCCTTTGTCGAAGTCGACGCCCGATGCGTCGAGTTTTTTGTCGGCAACGATGTCTTCAAAGGTTTTCAGATAGTCATATTCGAGCGATGCCGCGCCGCGGCTGTTCCCTCCCACATAGGAGACGGAGAGATAGGAGCCGAGGTCGAGCTTTGTCCCGCCGAAGGGATCTAAAACGATAAGGACTACGATGGCTGCGACGACAGCCACGGCGGCACAGATACCGATGATCAGCCCTTTTTTGGACTTGGGTTTTGCTGCGGGAGCGGGCTGGCCCTGAAACTGGCCGGGAGCGGGCTGGCCCTGGAACTGGCCGGGAGCAGGAGTCGGCTGAGGCTGCGGAGCGGGAGTCGGCTGAGGCTGCGGGGCCGGAGTCGGCTGAGGCTGAGGGGCCGGAGCGGGTGCAGACTGCGGCGCTGCGATCGGTGAGCCGCATTTGGGACAGAATTTCGCAGGAGACGTTATTTCAGCTCCGCAGTTTGGACAGAACATCTTGTTTCCTCCTTCAGATCGATCAATAAATAAATATCACATTCCGTTTTGAAAAAGCGTTTTTTATCATGACTGTTTACGCCGCGATATCTTTTTTGAGATATTTTATATACGCGGCGGCGATTCCCGCAGCGGTAAATCCGCAGCCTATGGCGACCAGAGACCAGTCGAGGGTCCCGTTGGTTACTATGTCCGCGCCGCTGCAATATGCGAAGGGCGTAATGTATTTCAGCGGCTCAGCGGCCTCGGCGATATTTGAGATCAGATTCATAAAATACATCAGGGCGGCGATGCCCAGACCGATGCCGAGGCTCCCTCTGCTGATGAAGGCCGAGATCCCGAAGCAGATACCGCACAATTCGATCTGAAGCAGAAGGTAAGACAGGTGCATCAGGCCGACCTCCTTCCATGGGATCTCTTCGCCGACAGCAAGCATGGAGCCCGCGGAAACCAGCCAGATCATCAGATTCATTGCAAGGATCTGAATGATAAGAGCTGCGAGCTTTTCGGTAACGATGCGTGTACGGCTGACAGGATGCGTCAGCAGAAATTCAGCGGTCCGGCCTTTTTCTTCCTTGCTGAGCATGGCCGCTGCGATGAGCGAGGCAAAGAACGCTCCCCCGAGTCCTAATACGTTGCCGCACTCGATGGCATAATATCCGGTAAGAGTGCCGAAGCTGAGCCTGTCCATTCCGAAGGCTGCGGTAAATGAACCCATGGACGCGAACATTTCGCTGATCGATTCCATTTCCTTTTTCATTTCGGGGAAAAGAAATATACAGATGGCCAGCAGAAGCGCTATCACACCTGTCCATATCAGGAGGGCCGTTTTTCCGCGGCGAAGTTCGTGGCGAAGGATCGTCATGGCTGTCAGTCCTCCTTTGTATAATAGTGCATGAATATCTCGTCCAGATCGGGATCGGAAATATTCAGGTCAGAGACGGAGCCGGCCGCGAGCCTGCAAAGGAGAGCGTCCATCGCGCCGTTGTAGAGGAAACCTGCGCCATCGCCGGACTCGTTGAGATCCCTGATGCCTTCAAGCCCCGTCAGATCGACGGTCCCGCGGAAGCTGATACGCTTTGCGCTGGTTTTGGAAAGCTCATCTACACGGCCGCACGCGATGACACGGCCGTCCCTGATGACGGCGGCGCGCGTGCAGTTGCGCTGGATCTCGTGGAGGACGTGACTGGAGATGAACACCGTCACGCCGCGGCGGCTGCGCTCGGAGAGTATGTCAAAGAATTCCTTCTGGATGAGCGGATCGAGACCGCCTGTCGGTTCGTCCAGTATCAGAAGCTCAGGATCTGCCTGCAGCGCGCAGACGATGCCGACCTTTTTGCGGTTGCCGAACGAGAGGTCGTCGATCCTGCGGGACGGATCAAGCTGAAGCCGTTCGCACAGGACAGCGGCCGCGTCAGAGCAGTCGGCGCTGCGCAGTCCGGCGGAGAATCTGAGGATATCCCTGACCTTCATGCCGGGATAGAACAGGGTCTCTGAAGGCAGATACCCCACCCGGCGCAGGATCTCCTTTTTGTCGCGGAGTACGTTCATGCCCAGCACGCTTGCGCTGCCGGAGGTGGGCGAGAGCAGTCCGAGAAGCGTCCGGATCGTGGTGGATTTGCCGGCTCCGTTCGGACCGATGAAGCCGAAGCATTCGCCTTTTTCCACGGTAAGATCAAGTCCGTCGATACCGCGGGTCCTGCCGTAGTATTTCGTCAGTTTGTCTGTTTTTACAGCTTCCATCCGGCCGTCCTTTCCAGAAGGTCCTGTCATGCGCAGGTCATCCGCCTGCCGTATTTCTCTGAGTGAAGTATAACAGACCTTGCGGGCAAAATAAACAGTAAAAAGAGGCGGGAAGCGCGGGAAGACTTTTCTTGACAAATCATTGCCTGCATTTCATAATTAACGCTTAAGCAAGGCTTTCAGCCTCGGACGCGGGTCCGTCGTCCGGGCGGGAGATTGCCCTGCGCCGTGCCGCGGGCGGCAGAAAAGGAGATAAAATGACAGAGAGATCCTTTTTGATCTTAGTGATAAACCCGGGTTCGACCTCTACAAAGGTGAGCCTGTTTTCAAATGAAAAGCTCGTATTCGAGAGGAGCCTGTTCCATGACGCGCCGGAGCTTCTCAGGTATCCGCACGTAAACGACCAGATGCCTTTTCGTGCGGGCGTGATACTGGACATGCTAAAGGCCGAGGGCGTAGCGCCGGAGGATATCGACGTCTTCGTCGGAAGGGGAGGCAGCGCGTATTCGCAGCCGGGCGGAGTAACGGTTATAGATGAGCGCCTGTACGAGGATACCGTAAAGGCTGTCGGGGGAAGCGAACACCCTGCAAAGCTCGGCGTCATGCTGGCGCGTGAGTTTGCGGTCCGTTTTCACAAGCAGGCGTACACGCTCGATCCGACAAATACGGACGAATACTGCGAGCTTGCCAGGCTCACGGGTATCAGGGGGCTGTACCGCGTCTCGCACTCGCATGTGCTGAACCAGAAGGCGGTAGCGCGTTTTCACGCCGCGTCCATGGGAAAACGCTACGAGGACTGCAATTTTATCGTAGCGCATATCGATGGCGGCATCACTGTCAGCGCGCATGAAAAGGGCCGGATGATCGACGGCAATATGGGCGCGGACGGAGAGGGTGCATTCACTCCGACCAGGATCGGAAGCGTACCCATCCTGCAGCTGCTCGATTACATAGAGGCGCATTCCACAGACGAGGTAAGGCTCATGTGCGCGCGTTCGGGCGGATTCGTGAGTTTGTTCGGAACGGCTGATTCCGACGCGATCCATGCAAAGGTCGAAGCGGGCGATCCGAAGGCTGTCCTGGTCTGGCAGACCATGATATATCAGATCGCCAAGATGATAGGAGAGATGGCAGCGGTCCTCTGCGGAAAAGTCGACGGTATCCTGCTGACCGGCGGGCTTATGCGTTTTGACGATATCCGCGCCGGGCTGGAAAAGCGCTGCGGATTTATCGCTCCTGTGAGCGTCTATCCCGGCGAGATGGAACAGGAGGCGCTGGCGCTTCCGGTCCTTGCAGTCCTCCGGGGCGAGGCTGAGGCGGCCGTCTACAGCGGAAAGCCTGTCTGGGACGGCTTTGAGGGAATGGATCTGTAAAGGGGAGAAAGCGGCAGGAGCCGCGTAATGACGGGATGCTGAAAAGGCGGCAGGAGCCGCAGAGGTATGAGATGACTTTTTTGGATAAAGCAAAGGCAAAAGCGCGCAAGCAGGTCAGAACGATAGTTTTTCCGGAGGGGGATGAGAAGCGGACCGTGGCCGCCGCTGCGATCCTCCGGAGCGAAGGTCTGGCGGATCCGGTCCTGATCGGCAGCGGCGAGGCCGTCGCGCGCGCCGCAAATGAGGCCGGCGTCAGCACGGACGGGATCACCGTCATCGATCCGGTAACGAGCCCGGAGACATCACGCTACGCGCAGGAACTCTTTGAGCTGAGAAAGGCAAAGGGGATGACGCCTCAGGAAGCTGACACGCTCTCCCGCGATCCCATGTACTTTGGTGTAATGATGGTCAGGCTCGGAGATGCGGACGGTCTGGTATCGGGAGCGGTGCACACGACCGGTCAGATGCTTCGCCCGGCTCTTCAGATCATCGGTCCAAAGCCCGGGGTCTCTGTCGTTTCGTCATGCTTTATGATGATCCTGCCCGATGAGTCGATAGGAGAAAACGGACTTCTGCTCTACTCGGACGGCGTCGTTAATCCCTGTCCGAACGCTGAGCAGCTCGCCGAGATCGCTCTGACGAGCGCGGATACTGCGCGGGCAGTCTGCGGCATAGAAGAGCCGAGGGTCGCCCTTCTTTCCTTCTCTACAAAAAACAGTGCCAGTCATGAACTGGTTTCGAAGGTGCAGGAGGCTGCGGCGATCGCAAAAGAAAAAGCGCCGGAACTGAAACTCGACGGAGAGCTTCAGTTCGACGCTGCTATAGTGCCGGAGGTAGGTGCCGTAAAAGCACCCGGCAGCCCGGTCGCGGGCCGTGCCAATGTACTTATCTTCCCGGATCTCCAGTCCGGAAACATAGGCTATAAGATCACTCAGCGGCTGGGACACGCAGAGGCTTTCGCTATCCTGCAGGGTCTTGCGAAGCCGTGCAACGATCTCTCGCGCGGCTGCAGTGTGGAAGACATAGTGAATACCGCGGTCATGACCGCCGCTCAGGTCACTGATACTGATATCCGATCCCGATAGCCTTCATATTCACGTCGAAGAGATCGGCGTGCTTCGCGCTGACTACCGTCCGGACGGCCTGTTCTATGCCGTCGTACGGCAGGAAGTCGCATTCTTTCATCATCTTTCCGACAATGATCATATTTGCGAGAGTGGCGATGCCGTTCTCGTGCGCCAGCTGCGTGGCGGGGATATAGATGACCCGCACGTCGGCGCGCTTTACTTTGCGCCCGATCAGGGAGGAGTCGACAAAGATCGTGCCTCCTGATACGACTTCATCCTCGTATTTGTCGAGCGAGGGAAGATTCATCGCGACGAGCACGTCGGGGTGGTTTACGATCGGAGAGCCGATCGGATCGTCGGAGAGAACCACCGAACAGTTGGCAGTGCCTCCGCGCATCTCGGGTCCGTATGAGGGCAGCCAGCTCAGATGTCTGCCTTCAAGCATTCCCATGTTTGCCAGAAATTTGCCCGCGAACAGGATACCCTGTCCGCCGAAGCCTGCGATCAGGATCCCGGTAGTCATCTTTCGATCGCCTCCTCTCCTTCGCTCTTGTTCTTGAAAATCCCGAGCGGATAATAAGGGATCATTTTCTCGTCGATCCACTTGAGCGCATTCTGCGGCGTCATTCCCCAGTTGGTGGGACAGGCCGAGATCACTTCCACGAGCGAGAAGCCCTTACCATCGATCTGGTTTTCAAACGCTTTCTGAATGATCTTTTTTGCGTTTTTGACGTTCTTTACGTTATTGACGGCCACGCGGGCGATGAACTCGGGACCGTCCAGAGCGGAGAGCAGCTCGGCGACCTTTACCGGATATCCCGCAGTCTTCACGTCGCGTCCGTAAGGGGACGTCTGCGTGATCTGCCCGGGCAGTGATGTCGGCGCCATCTGTCCGCCTGTCATACCGTAGATCGCGTTGTTGACGAAGATTACGGTGATATTTTCGTTGCGCGTCGCAGCGTGTACTGTCTCAGCCATGCCGATCGAGGCCAGATCGCCGTCGCCCTGGTAGGTAAAGACGATGTTCTCCGGGAGACTGCGCTTGATGCCCGTCGCGACGGCGGGAGCGCGTCCGTGGGCTGCCTCGACCATGTCGCAGGAAAAGTAATTGTAAGCCATGACGGCACAGCCGACGGGGGCAATGCCTATCGTCCTGCCCTCGATCCCGAGAGTGTCGATGGCCTCCGCCACGAGCCGGTGAATGATCCCGTGGGTGCAGCCGGGGCAGTAATGCAGCTCGGCATCTGTAAGGCTTTTGGGTTTTTCAAAGACGATCATTGATTGTCACCTCCGTTCATCTTGCGGATCCCGGCGAGGACCTCGTCGGGGGACATGATCATGCCGCCGGCGCGGTTTACGAGCTCTACGGGTTTCCTGCAGCTGATCGCGAGCTTGATGTCCTCGATCATCTGTCCCATGGAGAGCTCGACCGATACGAAGCCTTTGACGCGGTCTGCAGCTTCCTTAAGCGCCTGCGACGGGAACGGCCAGAGCGTGATCGGACGGATCATGCCGACCTTCAGGCCTTCCGCACGCGCAGCGAGCACTGCGTTTTTGGAAACGCGCGCGGCGATACCGAAAGCCACTACGCAGATCTCCGCGTCGTCCATGAGGAAGCTCTCATAGCGGGCTTCCGTCTCCTGTATCCTGCGGTAACGCTCAAAGCGTTCAAAATTCTTGCGTTCCAGTTCATCCGGGACGAGATACAGCGAGTTTACTATGTGGTGCGGACGCTGCATCTTTGTGCCTGTGACCGCCCAGTCCTTTTCCGTGAATTCCACGTCTTTTTCATCGGGTAATTCCACGGGCTCCATCATCTGGCCGACTGTTCCGTCCGCAAGCAGCATTGCGGGCATCCGGTATTTTTCGGCCAGATCGAATGCCAGTCCGGTAAGCTGCGCCATCTCCTGGACAGACGAGGGAGCTACCACGATGAGATGATAATCCCCGTGTCCGCCGCCCTTTGTCGCCTGAAAATAGTCCGACTGCGACGGCTGGATCCCGCCAAGTCCCGGGCCTCCGCGCTGCACGTTGACGATGAGGCACGGCAGATCGCTGCCCGCGATATAAGAGATCCCCTCCTGTTTCAGGGATATTCCCGGAGACGATGAGGAAGTCATGACGCGCCTGCCGGTTGCGGCCACGCCGTATACCATATTGATTGCGGCGATCTCGCTCTCTGCCTGCAGGAATACTCCGCCGATCTTCGGCATGCGCTTGGCCATATACGCGGCGAGCTCCGTCTGAGGCGTTATCGGATAGCCGAGATAATGCCTGCAGCCCGAGCGGATCGCAGCCTCGGCGATCGCTTCGTTGCCCTTCATCAGCACCTTGTTCCCCATGCTTTCACCTTACCTTTCTACAGTGATCACGCAGTCGGGGCACATGGTGGCACAGAAGGCGCAGGCGATGCATTTTTCCTGATCCGTCATTCTGGCGGGATTGTGTCCCTTTTTGTTGATCACGTCTTTTGCAAGCTCAAGGATCCCCTTGGGGCAGGCCGATACACACAGCCCGCAGCCCTTACAGCGATCCGTATCAAAAGTTACTTTTGCCATTGTATTTCTCCTCTCGTATGCCGCGCAGACGCGGTACGTACCGCCTGTGGCGGTCAGACAGGTCTTCTCTGCAGAGTCAGCGGGAACGGACCGGGGACGTCAGGCCTAGGGAGGCGGGCGTCGTATGCCGTAAAGACAAGCGGAAGTCCCGAAAGAGCTGCAAGCTCCCGCGCCAGGGGTACGGTCGCTTCGATATCGGACGGCGCCGTTTCACCGCCGAGATTCGAGTCGTTTACGATCCCCGTACAGCGGATCCCCGCCGCAGTCTCTATCTCTCTCATTACTTCCAGCGCGTCATTCGCGTTTCCTGTAAGCGGACGGTAGAAGTTCACTACGTAGAGGACTTCGTAGTCGTTTTCCTCCAGGATGTACGGCACGAAGCGTCCGAGCGCAAGCGCACCGCGGTCATCGCCGCCGACGTCCAGGACCGCGTATTCGCTGCGGCTTTCCACAAGCCCGTAGATCGCGGACGGAAGCGCAGGCAGATCCACGTTGGTATTTGCAAAGGGCAGCGCGATCACCCGCACGCCCGCATCCTCGAGCTCCCGGGCGGAGTCGGCGGAACGAAAGTAGGGATTGACTATATCCATGTCCGCAAGCGCAGCCGGTTTGCCGCAGGAGCGCAGCATCAGCGCGTAGTTTACCGCCAGGTTTGATTTGCCGCTGCCGTAATGACCGACAAAGAGCGTGACCCTTTTCATTCCACTACGATATCGAACTGATGCGTCCAGCCCATCGTGTCCTCGATGCGCCCGGTCTGGATGCCGTAGAGCGTGTTGTACAGGCGGTCCGCAAGCTCTCCGCACTGGCCGTCCGCGACCTGATAGTCCTTGCCTTCAAAGGTAAGGGATCCGATCGGGGAGATCACGGCAGCGGTGCCGGAAGCGAAGATCTCCTGCAGGGAGCCGTCCTCGGAAGCCTTAAGAACGTCGGCAAGCGCAAGCTTTCCTTCGTGTACCGGGATATTCCAGGACTTGAGCAGCTGTATGACCGAATCGCGCGTGATGCCGGGCAGGATAGTGCCGGAATCGAGCGATGCGGTATAGACTTCGTCGTTGATGCGGAAGAAGGCGTTGCAGGTGCCGATCTCCTCGACGTATTTGTGCTCCGCGGCGTCGAGCCACAGCACGTCCTTGCAGTTGGCTGCCTTTGCGTCGCGGGCGGCTCTCATGGCTCCGCCGTAGTTTCCGCCGACCTTTGCATAGCCCGTGCCGCCCTTGGCCGCGCGGATGTATTTATCCTGCACATAGATACGGGAAGCGCTGAGCTTGCCGGTAAAGGAACCGTAGTAGGCGCCGGTCGGAGCAATGATGATGATAAAACGGTAATGATCGACCGCGACGGCGGAGAAGGAGATCTCGTCACCGAAAATAAACGGCCTGATGTACATCGAGGTACCGGGGGTCTTGGGCATCCAGTCGGCGTCCACACGGAGCAGGGCTTCGATCGCGTCGACCAGTACGCCTTCGGGAAGATCCGGTATGCACATACGCTCGGCGGTACGGGACATTCTCTTTACGTTCATGTCAGGGCGGAAGATCTGCAGCCTGCCGTCGGGACGGCGGTAAGCCTTCATTCCCTCAAACATCATCTGTGCGTAGTGCAGCACGGAAGAGCCGGGATCGATAGCCAGAGGCTCATAGGGAACGATACGGCCGTCATGCCAGCCCTGACCCTCATCATAATCCATCAGGAACATGTGGTCAGTAAAAAAGCGCGCAAAGCCGAGATCGTTTTCATCGGCCGGTTTCTGCTTGGGATGTGTGGTCAGAGTGACCGGAAAAGAATGTTTCATGGTTTGATCCTCCTTTTATTTATA
>JAFSTX010000044.1 GCA_017445585.1 Lachnospiraceae bacterium | reverse complement strand
TGAAACCGCCGTGTACCGAACGGTACGCACGGTGGTGTGAGAGGACGGGGGCTAATCACCCCCTCCTACTCGATCATCTTTTGCAACTTTTTGCATCGCGTGATACTTTTTTGCTCCAGTCCGGTTGACATTGACAGATTGTTCTGATAAAATACCAAAGGTTTATGACTTCGGAGCGTGGCTCAGTTTGGTAGAGCGTCCGGTTAGGGACCGGGAGGTCGCAGGTTCGAATCCTGTCGCCCCGATTACGGAGACGCGCAGAGCGTCTCCGTGTTATATATAGGCATTTGTCCATGTGTCTGTAGCTCAGCTGGATAGAGCAACGGCCTTCTAAGCCGTGGGTCGCAGGTTCGAATCCTGTCAGACACGTTTTCTATAATAAGCGGTGATAGATAATCACTGCTTTTGTGTCATATCTGCATAGCATCGGCACAGGAAAGGAGGTATTAATGCAGTCTTACATCGGTCAGAGTGGATCGTTCACTCTCATGAAGAATCTTAATCTTGAAAAGGTCTACCGCACGATAGTGCTTAACGCTCCGATTTCGAGGGCAGAGATATCCAGACTTACCGGTCTTAACAAGGTGACAGTCTCAAACTGCATCAAGAACCTTCTTTCTGAAGATATTGTTTCCGAAGAAGGCGTCGTCAGCGCGGAAAACGGCCGTCCTCCCATGATGCTCATGCTCTCAGAGAGCTTTGGAGTGATCATCGGCGTCGAGGTTTCCGGCATTTCTACGAATATCATGATCACTGATCTTCGAGGCAAGATCCTCGAACGCACTGTCAGGGATCCAAAGCTTTACAGCCCTGAGGAACTGGCGGCTCTCATTCACCGCATCGTGGACGACTGCAAAGCCAAATTCAAGAGTACCAGAGGCGTAGTCGGGATAGGCATAGCGCTTCCATATAATTATAATCAGCTGGAACAGATCGAGGATGATCCGGCGCTTCCCGAGTGGAAGGGCGTGGACGCGGAGCAGTTCTTTAATGACAGCTTTCCCGATATCCCGCTCGAGATACTTTACACCTCCCAGGCAGGCGCCATCGGAGAGATACATTTCGGTTCCTCGACGCCCAGCACCTATCTCGCGTATATCCACGGCAACTGGACCCTTAAGATGGACGTCTATGACGGCGGAGAGACTTATTCGGCCAGACATGGCTTTATCGGCAGGCTGGGCCGCATGCAGGTCTGCCGCGGTTCCTCTGGCGAGATGATTATGCTTGACAAGGTTGCTTCCATGGAGAGCCTGATCGATGAGCTCTATCCGGGAGACGAGCGCAGCCGTCTCGAAAAGGTCATGGATCTGCACGAGCGCCAGAAGGACCACGATCCGGAGGTCGATGCCGCCATCAGGAAGATGCTCGACAAGCTCGCGCTCGGAATCTTCAATATGCTTCAGCTCTTCAGTCCAGACGCCATCTGCATCGGCGGATACCTGGGAGCTACGCTCTATAACGGCGGTTATGAGGATGAACTTAATAAAAAGCTCATCGAACTCGTCGGTCCTGAGAATGACAAGGGCCGCAGGATCACCGCTTCACAGTTCGGTATCTTTAATGTCGGTTTCGGATGTATTTCATGGATCCGGGATAATATCATCACCTACTATTTCGGTGATGAGCAGTAGTACTTCAGGGAGAAGATAACCGGTCATTTCAGGAGTGTAAAATGTTAAAAAGGGCGAATATCCGTGTCAATGGCATAGTTCAGGGCGTCGGATTTCGTCCTTTTATTCATAAGCAGATAGACGAACATGAGCTGAAGGGCTGGATCCGAAATACCTCTCTGGGAGCGGAGATCGAGCTCGAGGGCGAGGAAAGCTCGATAGACAGCTTTATCGGCGAGCTCTGGACGCGCTCTCCAAGGCTTTCGCTCATAACCAGCGTCAGGGCAGAAAAGACTGATGAGCTGGCCGGATATAAAGATTTCCGCATCATCGAAAGCTCGGAAAGCGAAAAGAAAAACACGCTCATTTCACCTGACGTCAGTATCTGCGACGAGTGTCTTGAGGAGCTGTATACTCCCGGACGCAGATACCGCTATCCGTTTATTAACTGCACGAATTGCGGCCCGAGATTTACCATAATCCGGGATGTGCCGTATGACCGCCGCCAGACCACGATGGGGGCATTTGATATGTGTCCCGACTGCGTGAAGGAATATACCGATATCAATGACCGCAGGTATCACGCGGAGCCCACCGGCTGTAATATCTGCGGGCCAGTGCTTAAGTTCCTCGGTCCTGAAGGCGAGGTGCTGGCGGAGGAGACCGCGGTCTCGCCTCAGATGTCTCTGGAGCGCGATCCTGTGGAATGGGCCAGAAGGTGGCTCCTGGAGGGCAGGATAGTCGCGGTAAAGGGCCTCGGAGGCTACCATCTCGCCGGACGCATAGATGATCCGCAGATCGCGCGGACGCTGCGGGCGCGCAAGCACCGCGACGAAAAGCCCTTCGCGATCATGTGCCGGGACGCGGAGACGGTGAGGGAGCTTTGCCTCGTATCGGAGGATGAGGAGAGAGTGCTGACTGGTCACAGGCGGCCTATAGTACTGCTTCGCAAGAGGCCGGATCGTGATACAGACCTTTCGGAGATCAGTGAGAACGGCTATGTGGGAGTGATGCTTCCCTATACTCCCGTCCACTATATGCTTTTTGAAAAGGATCTGGACGCGCTGATCATGACCAGCGCGAATCTCTCTGATCTGCCGATCATATATAAGGATGAGGACGCGGTGAGGGACCTTCGCGGGATAGCCGACGGCTTCCTTGTGAACAACAGGGAGATTCATGTCAGATGCGACGATTCGCTCTGCTATGTATTTGACGGCGCGGAGTACCCCGTAAGGCGCTCGAGGGGATTTGTGCCGTATCCTATAATCCTCGGCGGGGAGCTTCCGGGGATCCTTGCCTGCGGCGCCGAGCAGAAGGCGAGCTTTTGCCTGTCAAAGGGCAATTACGTATTTCCTTCGCAGCATATCGGCGATATGAAAAATGTGGAGACCTTTGAAAATTATCAGGGACAGATCGGACATTTTGAGAGACTTTTCGATATAGAGCCCGAGGCGCTGGCCTGCGATCTGCATCCGGATTATATATCGTCGGAATATGCCGCAGTCAGAGCGCGCAGGCAGGGCATACCTTTATTCCGGATCCAGCATCATCACGCGCATATGGCCGCGTGCATGGCGGACAATGACCTTGCCGGCGAGGTCATAGGCATCGTCTGGGACGGCGTCGGCTATGGCGAGGACGGCGCGTCCTGGGGAGGAGAGTTCCTTTCCGGAGGATACTCGCACTGCCGCCGCAAGGGACATCTTGCGTATATGCGACTTCCCGGCGGCGATCTTGTCACGCGTGAGCTCTGGAGGATGGGACTTTCGCTGCTGATAGACTCCGGAGCGGATGAGAGTATCTGCGGAGCGCTTTTCCCCGGGGAACAGGTCAGGGTTGTGAAGAGCCAGCTGAGTCTCGGAATCAACACCCCCAGATCCTCAGGAATGGGAAGGCTTTTTGACGGCGTAGCCGCGATCCTCGGTATCAAACGCGAGGCCAGCTACGAGGGGCAGGGCGCGATACTGCTTGAGGCAGCCGCGACTGCTTCGGACAGAGTACTGGAATATGATATAATAAATGAGGATGGGTACATCCTTGACTGGAAACCGATGACCAGGCAGATAGCGCAGGAGAGCGCGTCAGGTGCGGATGTATCAGAGCTTGCGGCGGCTTTTATGAATACGCTCGTAGATGCTGCCGCTGAGATGGCGGGGCGTATCGCGGCAGACACCGGGCTCGACCGGGTGGTGCTATCAGGAGGTACTTTTAATAATATGTACTTGATGGAGCGGCTGCCGTCAGCGCTTGAAAAACGCGGCCTTAAGGTCTATCATCACCACCGTGTATCCTGCGGCGACGAGGGCCTGAGCCTTGGTCAGCTCATGATCGCGGCGTCACTTATGAAGAAGGATCTGTGACCGCTTTTGCCGGCGCCGGAAGTCATGGTGCGGGAATAATATATAGACAGATGTGTGTTTGCCTTCGTGGTGAACGCGGCATCGATACGGAGGATATAAAATGTGTCTTGCTGTACCGCTTAAACTGATAGAAGTAAACGGGGTCGACGGCGTGGGAGAGTATGAGACGATCCGGCGCGCGGTCCGGCTGGATTTTATCCCCGAACCGAAGGTCGGCGAATACGTTATGGTTCACGCGGGCTTTGCGATAGAGCGGCTTAGCCGCGAGCAGGCTATGGAGGATATCGAGAGCTGGAAGGAGCTGGAAGAAGCCCTTGGCGAGGTCTGATTCCGATCTGAGACTGAAAACGGATGAACGATTTTGAAAAGAAAGAAATCCTTGAATACATAGAGGGAGCCGCCGTGGGAGATATCAATCTCATGGAGGTCTGCGGCACGCACACGATGTCCATAGCGAAGGCGGGGATAAAGTCGCTTTTGCCGGGCAATATCCGTCTGCTTTCCGGCCCCGGCTGCCCCGTGTGCGTCACAGTGCAGGAGGAGATCGACGCGTTTCTCGAGCTTTCCATGCGTCCCGGGATCATTATCGCCACATACGGAGATATGATCCGTGTGCCGGGGAGCAGACCCGGGGATAATCTCGCCCGCCGCAGAGCGCTTGGCGCGGACGTCCGTATCGTATATTCTCCTGTGGATGCCGTGGAGATTGCTGCCGCATCGCCGGAAAAACAGGTGGTTTTTCTTGGGGCCGGTTTTGAGACTACCGCCCCCGGTACGGCTGCGGCCATAAAGACCGCTGCGATGCGCTCGCTGTCAAACTTCTCTGTCTTTTCGATGCTTAAGCTGGTGGAGCCGTCACTGCGCGTGCTGATAGCCGATCCGGATTTCAACGTGCAGGGTTTTATCGTGCCGGGTCACGTAGCCGTCATTATCGGAGAGGACGGCTTTAGATTTCTTACTGAGGAATACCGTATTCCGTCGGTAATTACCGGCTTTGAGCCTGAGGATATATGGCTCGGGATCTACGGGCTGATCCGGCAGATCGCGGAGGGACGCGCGGTTTTGAAAAACGAATACAGCAGGCTTGTCCGCCCGCACGGCAATCCTCTGGCACTGAAGATGATGAGTGAGGTCTTCGAGCCATGCAATGCGCGCTGGAGAGGCCTCGGGCTGATCAGGGAAAGCGGGCTTGCGATCCGGTCCGGGTACGCGGAGTTTGACGCAAGGCGCAGGTTTGATATGGTTTTCGAGGAAAAGGAGAGCCCCGCCCTTTGCCGCTGCGGCGACGTGATAAAAGGACAGCTTGAGCCGGAAAAGTGTCCGATGTTTGGCGGACGCTGCACTCCTGAGGATCCGGTCGGCCCGTGCATGGTCTCGGGAGAGGGCGCCTGCGCCGCGGCCTATAAATACAGGCGGGTGTAAGTGTCTCGGCGGTGCGTGCTTTATAGGTCATATATCATTTTTTAATAGAGATAAGAGGTTTGCATGCAGGAAGTAATAACACTTGATTACGGCAGCGGAGGAAAGAAAACATCCTCGCTTATAGATGAGATCATACTGCCGGTGCTCGGAAATCCGGCGCTCAGTCAGCTCGGGGACGGGGCGGTCGTGGACGGCGGAAAGAGTCTTGTTTTTTCCACAGACAGCTTTGTCGTGGACCCGTACTTTTTTCCGGGCGGCGACATAGGCAAGCTTTCCGTCTGCGGTACGGTGAATGATGTGGCGATGGCCGGAGGCCGTCCGAGGTATCTTAGTCTTTCACTGATCATAGAAGAGGGCCTTCCTGCGGATGATCTGCGCAGGATCATAGATTCTGTCGGCGCTGCCGCAAAGCAGGCAGGCGTGGAGGTCGTCACCGGAGATACGAAAGTTGTCGAGCACGGAAAGGGCGACGGTATCTTTATCAATACATCGGGAATAGGGACTCTCGTCTGTCCCGGACTGACTCCGGCGGCGATCAGGGCCGGCGATAAGGTGCTCGTTTCAGGGACAGTTGGAGATCACGGTACAGCTGTCATGCTCGCGCGCGATCCGATGCTTGCAGGCGGAGAGATCCGCAGCGACTGCGCTCCGTTAAATGAACTTGCGCAGAAACTCTACAGTCTTGGGAGCGATCTGCGCGTGCTGCGCGATCCTACCCGCGGCGGTGCGGCGACGACGCTGTGCGAGTTTGCCGAGAGCGCGGGCCTGACCATCGAGCTTGATGAAGGCTCTATTCCCGTGGATCCCGCGGTGCGCGGAGCCTGCGACATGCTTGGGCTTGACCCGATGTACTGCGCGAATGAGGGAAAGCTTCTGGCCGTGGTTTCCTCAGAGAAGGCTCAGGAAGCGTTGGATATTCTTCGCTGCGACGAGCTTGGCGAGGAGGCGTCCATCATCGGAGAAGTCACCGAGGCGCATGGCGCCCGTGTGATCATGAAGACTTCTTTCGGCGGTTCACGCATTCTGACAAAGCTTGCCGGAGCTCAGCTGCCGCGGATCTGCTGAGGAAACAGCGGCTCTGCGGCCCGCTCGTAAATGAAAAAACTATTTCATTAGATCACTGACGGATCTTTGAAAAAACAGCGAAAAAACGCTCAATTCTATATCGGTTACAAAACGCTTTCCGGATTCTATGCGCTGGATCGCGTTTTTATCAAGATCAAGGCCAAGCAGCTGGAGTCTGTCGGCGAGCTCACGCTGGGAGATCCCCAGCTCTTTGCGGTATTTGGCTATATTCTTTCCGGAAATATTATTAGATCCATCTTGTGCTTTATTAATAAACACGGCAGTCCCCTTTCAAAAACCAGATAACACTCTGACATTTACTGCTTGTCATTGAAGAAATTGTATGATATATTGACTTCAAAACTGACATTTACTAAATGTCAAATATTCCGGAGAGGGGGTTATTTTCTATGAAGAAGCTTTCGATTCATCTATAGAGATTGACTGATTTGACTTCTACGACTTGTGCTGTATAATCGTATAATAAAGACATCGGTTTAATTTTGCGGATTGGAGGTGGCGACATGACTGCTATAAAGAGAGATTTGAACCAATTAAGGGTTGCTATGGGTTTTGCCAGATGGGAAAACTGCTCTGACGAAGAAAACAAGGCTTACAGTGAGATGCTTAAGAAAGCCTACTAATAAAAAGTCAATAGTTAATTGAAAAAATTTGAACCTTGAGAATTATGTACAACAAACAGGCCACTAAAGATTACCGGTCTGAAAGAGAGAGTATGAAGTAGAAATGTGATGCCTACTCAGCAGTTTCCT
>JAFSTX010000043.1 GCA_017445585.1 Lachnospiraceae bacterium | reverse complement strand
TGAGGAGACAGAGGATCTGAAGTATTTCTATCCGACGAATACACTTGTCACGGGCTATGACATCATCGGCTTCTGGGTAAGCCGCATGATCTTCTCGGGACTGGCGTATACCGGCAAGGCGCCTTTTGATACAGTGCTTATCCACGGCCTCGTGAGGGATTCCCAGGGCCGCAAGATGAGCAAGTCGCTGGGCAACGGCATCGATCCTCTTGAGGTCATCGACAAGTACGGCGCGGACGCTCTGCGCATGATGCTTATGACAGGAAACGCGCCCGGTAACGATATGCGCTTCTACTGGGAGAGAGTCGAGGCCTGCAGGAACTTTGCGAACAAGGTATGGAACGCTTCGAGATTCATCATGATGAATTCCGAAGGCGTGGATACGTCTGCAGTGACGGACGCGGACCTGGAAGACACGGATCTCTGGATCATCAGCCGCTGCAACAGCCTTGCTGCTGAGGTCACGGCAAATATGGACAAGTACGAGCTCGGCATCGCCCTCCAGAAGATAAACGATTTCGTATGGGAGGAGTTCTGCGACTGGTATATCGAGATGGTCAAGCCCCGTTTCCGCAGCGAGAACGCTGTCAGCAAGGCCGTTGCCATCCGTACGCTCAACCGCGTGCTGATCGATTCGCTGAAGCTCCTGCATCCGTATATGCCTTTTATCACGGAAGAGATCTTCTGTAATCTGCAGGACGAGGAGGAGACCATCATGCTCTCGCCCTGGCCCGTCTATGACGAAAAGAAGAGCTTTCCCGCGATCGAGGCTCGCGTGGAGCTGATCAAGGAGGCTGTGCGCAAGGTCCGCGAGCTCAGACTCTCCATGAATGTTCCGCCTTCAAAGAAGGCCCATATGTTCTTTGTGAGCGAGGACGCCGACGCAAGGAAGGCCTTTGAGGATTGCAGCGCTATCCTTCAGACGCTGGCAGGAGCATCCGGGGTCGCCGTGCAGGCGGACAAGACCGGTATAGCTGATAATGCCGCCAGCGGAGTCATCTCCGCAGGTACGGTCTATCTGCCCATGGAAGAACTCGTCGATATGGACAAGGAGCGCGAACGCCTGACGAAGGAGGCGGAGCGCCTTAAGGGGGAGGTCGCGAGATCCCGCGGCATGCTCGGAAACGAGCGTTTTACCAGCAAGGCTCCCGCTGCCAAGGTCCAGGAAGAGAAGGACAAGCTCGCCAAATACGAGGCAATGCTCGCACAGGTGGAAGATCAGCTCTCTAAAATGTAATGATTTCTGTCGATCCGGCCCGGCTCATGCCGGCCGGATTTTTGGAGGTGGACATGCGCTTTATTTCATGGAACGTCAACGGCCTGCGTGCCTGCATGGGCAAGGGCTTTGCTGAGTTTTTTGCAGAGTCCGGCGCGGATATATTTGCAATTCAGGAGAGCAAGCTCCAGGAGGGACAGATAGATTTCGCACCGGAGGGATATCACGCATACTGGAATTACGCCGAGAAAAAAGGATACTCAGGGACAGCTGTTTTCTCCAAAAAAGAGCCCCTCTCTGTCACATACGGCATAGGGGTGGAGGAGCACGACCACGAAGGAAGGGTAATTACACTTGAGTTTGGGGACTTTTACTTTATCACGTGCTACACGCCAAATTCTCAGGACGAGCTTCGCAGGCTGGAGTACCGTATGCGCTGGGAAGACGATTTTCTCGCTTATATCAGGGGCCTCGAGAAGACAAAACCCGTGATATTCTGCGGAGATCTTAATGTGGCGCATGAGGAAATCGATCTTAAGAATCCCAAGACCAATCACCATAACCCAGGATTTACGGATGAAGAGAGGGCCAAATTCGACGCTCTGATGGATGCCGGATTCATCGATACATTCCGGCATTTCTATCCGGACCGGGAGCAGTATTCCTGGTGGTCCTACCGCTTCCACGCCCGCGAGAAGAACGTGGGGTGGCGCATAGATTATTTTATCGCATCCGGCTCGCTTGCCGGACGGCTTGCTGACGCCGAGATTTTCTCGGATATCACCGGTTCCGACCATTGCCCTGTCGGTCTTACGATCACGCCGTGAGGGCGTTTGTCTGATCCATGACCAGAGTATACGACATCTATAACAGCCTGAGGAGCAGGTATGGCCTGTCCGGATCTGCTTTGAAAGTGACAGCACTTGCATTGATGCTGACCGATCATATCGCCGCCATGTTTCTGACGGGGACGTCTTTTTATATGCTGCTTCGTGCTGTGGGCAGGCTGGCTTTTCCGATCTTTGCCTTCCTCGTCTCGGAGGGCATGGCGCATACGCGCGACATCAGGCTGTATGCGTTCAGACTTGCGGCCTTTGCACTGATCTCCGAGATACCCTACGATCTCTGTCTTTACGGTAAAGTGTTTTATCTGGGCGAATGCAACGTATTCTTCACCTTGCTGATCCCTGTCGCGGTGGAGGCGGCATTCAGGTATACGGAGGGCATGCGTGCGGCGGTCCTTGTCAGGATTGCGGCTGCCGCAGCCGGCATGGGTGCGGCTTTTGCTCTGGGGCCGGACTATGGCTGGAAGGGAGTGGCCATAGTGGCATGTTTCTATTATCTGCGTGACTTTTATCCTCTGGGTGTTTTCACTGCGTGCGCCTTCATGCTTTTTGCCTGGAGCGGCAGCCGGATTCAGCTCTATTCGGCCCTCGCGCTGCCGCTGCTCCTGGTCTATAACGGCAAAAGAGGTTTTCTGAATACGCGTATCAGGAGCCTTGCTGTATATGCCTTTTATCCGCTGCATTTGTTTGTGCTTTTTGCCGTCAAACTGGCGGTGGTCTATATCAGGGATTTCGGAAAGTAGTATCGGGCCGAAAATATTGAAGAGAAAGCCTTTAGGTGGTATAATAAACCGATTTGTTTTAATCTGATCCTTCTAAGGAGAAATATAGATGAGCCTTATTACAAAAGTATTCGGGACAACGAGCCAGCGCGAGATAAAGCGTATCATGCCCTACGTCAGAAAGATAGAGGAACTGCGTCCCTCCATGATGGCACTCACCGATGAGCAGCTTCGCGCAAAGACTGCGCAGTTCAAGGAGCGCCTTAATAAAGGTGAGACCCTCGACGATCTGCTGCCGGAGGCTTTTGCTGCGGTCAGGGAAGCGGCGAGGCGTACTCTGGGCATGGAGCACTACGAGGTACAGCTGATCGGCGGCATCATCCTCCATCAGGGCAGGATCGCCGAGATGCGTACAGGTGAAGGCAAGACTCTGGTATCCACGCTCCCCGCATATCTCAATGCCCTCGAGGGCAGAGGCGTCCACATCGTCACAGTAAACGATTACCTCGCAAAGCGTGACGCGGAGTGGATGGGCCAGGTCCACGAATTCCTCGGACTGAAGGTCGGAGTCGTGCTTAACTCCATGGAGCCCTCTGAGCGTCAGGAGGCTTACAGATGTGATATCACCTATGTGACGAACAATGAGCTCGGTTTCGATTATCTGCGTGACAATATGGTCATCTACAAGGAGCGCCAGGTGCTGCGTGAGCTGCACTATGCAATCGTGGACGAGGTGGACTCGGTGCTGATCGACGAAGCCAGAACGCCCCTTATCATATCCGGTCAGAGCGGCAAATCCACCAAACTCTACGAGATCTGCGACTATCTCGCCCAGCGTATGCAGCGCGGCGAGGAAAAGGAGCTCTCCAAGATGGATCTCATCATGAAGGAGGAGCAGCAGGAGAGCGGAGATTTCGTAGTACACGAGAAGGAAAAGCAGATCCATCTGACCGAAGCAGGCGTGAAGAAGGTCGAGGATTTCTTCCAGATCGAGAACCTTGCAGACCCGGAGAATCTCGAGATCCAGCACTGCATCATCCTGGCTCTGCGAGCGCATAACCTCATGTTCAGGGACCACGATTATGTGGTCAAGGACGACGAGGTCCTGATAGTCGACGAATTTACCGGACGTATCATGCCCGGACGCCGCTACTCGGACGGCCTGCATCAGGCGATCGAGGCAAAAGAGCACGTCAAGGTCAAGCGCGAGAGCAAGACGCTGGCCACTATCACATTCCAGAACTTTTTCAACAAATTCGAGAAAAAAGCCGGCATGACCGGTACCGCCATGACGGAGGAAAAGGAATTCCGCGATATATACGGGATGGACGTTATCGAGATACCGACCAACAAGCCCGTTATCAGAGTCGACCACAACGACGCCGTCTACAAGACCCACGCGGAGAAGCTCCACGCTGTAGTGGAGGACATCATCGAATCACATAAAAAAGGTCAGCCTGTACTGGTAGGCACGATCACGATCGAAGCATCCGAGGAGCTGTCCGCCATGCTCAAAAAGCGCGGCATCCGCCACAACGTGCTGAATGCCAAATTCCATGAGATGGAGGCCGAGATAGTCGCGGACGCCGGACAGCACGGAGCTGTTACCATAGCCACGAACATGGCCGGCCGCGGTACCGATATCAAACTTGATCCCGACGCGAAGGCAGCCGGTGGACTCAAGATCATCGGCACGGAGCGGCACGAGTCCAGACGTATAGACAATCAGCTGCGCGGACGTTCCGGCCGTCAGGGAGATCCCGGCGAATCCAAATTCTATATATCGCTCCAGGACGATCTGATGAGGCTGTTCGGAGGCGAACGCATGATCAATATGTTCAATGCGCTCAACGTCCCTGACAATGAGGAGATACAGCACAAGATGCTTTCAAAGGCCATCGAGCGGGCCCAGAAGAAGATCGAAGGCAATAACTTCGGCATCCGTAAAAACCTGCTCGAATACGACCGCGTCAACAACGAGCAGCGCGAGATCATATACAAAGAGCGCGGCCGCGTCCTCGACGGCGAGAACATGCGCAGCGTTATCATGAGTATGATAAGCGACACCTGCGATTCGGCGGTGGATACCTATATATCCGACGATCAGCATCCGGATGAGTGGCAGCTCGGGGATCTTATGACCGATATACTCAACATCATCCCGATGAGCGTCAAGCTTCCCGCGGATATGAGCGGCTTTAAAAAGAGCGATCTCAAGCAGCTCCTTAAGACCGAGGCCGTAAAGCTCTATGAGCAGAAAGAATCCGAGTATCCGAGCGAGGAAGTCATCCGCGAAGTGGAACGTGTGGTGCTGCTGCGCGTGATAGACAAGCACTGGATGGACCATATCGACGACATGGACCAGCTGCGTCAGGGCATAGGTATGCAGTCGCTGGCCCAGCGCGATCCCGTAGTGGAGTACCGCATGCAGGGCTATGATCTCTTTGACCAGATGACTGCCGGGATCCAGGAGGATACCGTACGTACGCTGATGCATCTGCGCCACGAACAGAAAGTGGAACGCGAACAGGTCGCCAAGGTCACCGGCACGAACAAAGACGATTCGGTCGCCAGGGCGCCCAAGCGCCGCGAGAGCGCAAAGGTCTATCCGAACGATCCCTGCCCCTGCGGCAGCGGTCTGAAGTACAAGCAGTGCCACGGAAAGAAATAATCCCAAAAGAGGTATATATGGTAGAACTTGATCAGTATAAAGTAACTCTCGGCGAGAAGGCCGAGCCCCTGCGCGAAGTCACGGAATCCCTGGATCTGGACGGCAAGAAGAACCGCATCATGGAGCTGGAGAAGACCATGGAGGAGCCCACGTTCTGGGAGAACGCGGAGCGCTCGGCGCGTACCATGCAGGAGCTCAAGAATCTCAAGAGCACCGTCGAGACCTGCGAAGGTCTCGCTCAGCGCTATGCGGATATAGAGACCCTCATCGAAATGGCTTATGAGGAGCAGGATCAGAGCCTCGTGGACGAGATCGGAGAAGAGCTGGATTCCTTTGCGGCCGATCTGGAGAATATCCGTATCAGCACGCTTCTCTCCGGAGAATACGACAAATCTAACGCCATCCTCTCGCTCCATGCCGGAGCAGGCGGCACCGAGGCCTGCGACTGGGCGGGGATGCTCTATCGCATGTATACCCGCTGGGCGGAGAAAAAGGGCTTCACTCTCGAGCTGCTCGACTATCTTGACGGAGACGAAGCCGGCATCAAGTCGGTTACCGTCCAGGTGAACGGCATGAACGCTTACGGCCTGCTAAAGTCCGAAAAAGGCGTCCACCGTCTGGTTCGCATCAGCCCCTTCAATGCTGCGGGCAAGCGTCAGACTTCTTTCGTTTCATGCGATGTGATGCCCGATATCGAGGAGGATATCGACATTGAGATACGTGACGAGGACATCCGCATAGATACCTATCGTTCGAGCGGCGCGGGCGGTCAGCACATCAACAAGACCTCCTCCGCGATCCGCATCACGCATTTTCCGACGGGAATCGTGGTACAGTGCCAGAACGAACGCTCACAGTTCCAGAACAAAGACAAGGCCATGCAGATGCTCAAGGCCAAGCTCTATCTTCTGAAACAGCAGGAACAGATGGAAAAGGCCTCCGGCATCCGCGGAGAGGTCACGGATATCGCCTGGGGCAATCAGATACGCAGCTATGTGCTCCAGCCGTATACCATGGTAAAGGATACCCGCACCGACGTTGAGACGGCAAATGTAGACGCGGTGCTTGACGGTGATATAGACAGATTCATCAATGGTTATCTGAAGTGGCAGAACCTTAAGGGTTAAGCCTTTCACGGGCCGTGCAGCCTGTGTGCGCAAAGAGGGGAAGATATGTATCAGATCGCGATCATGGGCTTTGGGACGATCGGATCGGGCGTGTACGATATAGTTGCCGCAAACGCCGATATCCTGAAGCAGAAGAGCGGGCAGGAGATCGGGATCCGCAGGATCCTTGATCTTCGCGAATTCCCGGGTCATCCTGCAGAGCAGCTGCTCACGCACAGCTTTGAGGATATTCTGAACGATCCGGAAATCTCGCTTGTGGTGGAGACCATGGGCGGAGTCGAGCCGGCCTTTACATTTGAAAAGCAGCTGCTTCTGGCCGGCAGGCATGTAGTCACTTCGAACAAGGAACTCGTCGAAAAAAAGGGCGCGGAGCTCTTTGAGGCAGCGCGCGCCGGCGGAGCTCATTTTTACTATGAGGCCAGTGTAGGCGGCGGAATCCCCATCATCAGGAACCTGTCGGACTGCATCGTGGCGGACAGGATCGATGAGATCTCCGGTATCCTGAACGGGACTACGAATTATATCCTGACACAGATGACCTCCGGCGGAGTTTCATATGAGGAGGCGCTCGTTTCAGCTTTGGCGCTCGGTTATGCTGAGAAGGATCCTACGGCTGATGTGGAGGGCCTTGATGCCGGACGCAAGATAGCGATCCTCGCATCAATGGTGCTCGGCGAGGCTGTCCATTTGGAGGACGTCACCACGGAGGGCATTACAGGCCTGACATCCACGGATTTCTCATATGCAAGAGAACTGAATATGTCGATAAAACTTGTGGCTGATGCGAGGTTCGAGGATGGCGGAGTACGGGCGATCGTCGCGCCGGCGATGGTTCCTGTATCAAATGCACTCTACGAGGTCAGCGACGTCCTTAACGCCGTCACCGTACACGGAGACATGGTGGATACGCTGATGTTCTATGGACGCGGAGCCGGTTCGCATGCTACCGCGAGTGCTGTGCTGGCGGACGTGGTATGCGCGGCGAGGGGTGTCAGCCCGGCCTGTCACGGCGGATGGAGCGGAGTGCACGCCCGCATACTTGATCCCCTGGAGGCTGTTCACGCAAATTTCATAAGGGTCAGCGGCAGCATCGACGGCGTATATGAACTGATCAGGATCTTCGGCGGAGGATCGCCGGTGAGCGCAAAAAAGAAAGAAGAATTCGGATTTGTCACACCCGTTATGAGCGAGGCGGAGTTCAGAGAGAAGACCGCGCAGCTGGACGGATTCATCAAAAGGATAAGGGTCAAATAAATGCTTATAGTAAAAAAGTTCGGAGGTTCCTCCGTAGCCGATAAGGAAAGGATCATGAATGTGGCAGCCCGCTGCATAGAGGATTACCGCGACGGCAATCAGGTCGTCGTAGTGCTCTCCGCCATGGGCAAGACCACCGACGAACTCATTGCCAAGGCACACGATATCAATCCCAAAGCTTCAAAGCGTGAACTGGATATGCTCATGGTCACCGGTGAGCAGGTCTCCGTCGCGCTGATGGCCATGGCCATGCATGGCATGGGTGTTCCCGCTGTCAGTCTGAATGCTTTCCAGGTACAGATGAAGACCTCGTCTGCCTACGGCAATTCCAAGCTCAAGGGCATCGATTCCGAGAGGATCATGCATGAGCTCGAGGCCGGAAAAATAGTCATAGTCACGGGTTTCCAGGGCGTGAACAGATATGACGACTATACTACGCTCGGCAGAGGCGGATCGGATACTACCGCAGCCGCCCTGGCCGCCGCGCTTCATGCCGACAAATGCGAGATAT
Source organism: Lachnospiraceae bacterium (assembly GCA_017445585.1). Lineage (GTDB taxonomy): Bacteria > Bacillota > Clostridia > Lachnospirales > Lachnospiraceae > UBA3774. The sequence goes on along the minus strand of JAFSTX010000043.1, from coordinate 23,716 downwards.
ATACCGACGTGGACGGCGTATACACCGCCGATCCCAGGATCGTACCCAATGCCCGCAAGCTGACTGAGATCACATATGACGAGATGCTGGAGTTCGCTTCGCTCGGCGCAAAAGTCCTGCACAACCGCTCCGTGGAGCTGTCAAAACGGTACGGTGTGGAGCTTGTGGTACGTTCGAGCCTGACCAGAGAGGAAGGCACTATAGTAAAGGAGAGATCTGATATGATGGAAGGAATGATCATCAGCGGCGTTGCTGCTGACAAGAACGTGGCGATGGTTTCGGTCATGAGAGTCAAGGATGAGCCGGGCGTTGCTTTCAGGATATTCAATACTCTGGCACAGAAGAAGATCAGTGTGGATATCATTCTGCAGTCCATAGGACGCGACGGGACAAAGGACATACTCTTTACCGTGGCCAAGACCGACCTCGACGAGACCATCTCTGCTCTGGAGGCTGCAAAGAGCGTGATCGGCGCCAAAAAGATCACGGGCGACGAGCATATCGCTAAGGTCTCCATAGTCGGCACTGGTATGGAGACACATACGGATACCGCTGCGAGGATGTTTGAAGCCCTCTATAACGCCGGCATAAACGTCAGGATGATCGATACTGCGGAGATCCGTATGACGGTCATCATCGATGAGGAATATGCCGACAGGGCTTTGAGAGTCGTTCATGACGCTTTTAACCTCGGAAATGAATAAAGAACTCATGGATCCCTGCAGACTCTGCCCTCGCCGCTGCGGCGCGGCCAGACTGCACGGAGAGACGGGATACTGCGGAGCACGGGCGGTGGTAAAAGCTGCCCGTGCCGCTTTGCATTACTGGGAGGAACCCTGCATATCGGGCACTCGCGGAGCGGGAGCAGTGTTCTTTTCACACTGCAATCTCGGCTGTATCTATTGCCAGAACAGCCGGATCAGCCGCGGCGGAGAGGGAGAGGAGATTACGACGGAGCATCTGGCGGAGATATTCTGTAAGCTTCAGGAACAGGGTGCGCACTGCATCGATCTCGTCACTGCGGTTCATTATCTCCCTCCGGTCTGTAAAGCGATAGAGCAGGCCCGTCTGGCGGGCCTTAGGATCCCGACTGTCTACAACAGCGGAGGATACGAGTCCGCGGAGATCCTGCGCATGGCCAAAGGATACTTTGACATGTATATGCCGGATCTTAAGTATGTGACGGACGGTCTTGCCGCAGCGCTTTCAAATGCACCTGATTATCCGTCTGTATCTCTCGCGGCTATCGACGAGATGCTCGCGCAGACAGGGCCGGCGCAGTTCGATGGAGACGGCATCATGCGGCGCGGAGTCCTTATCAGGCATCTTGTGCTACCAGGGCACACGCGCGAGTCGATGGCAGTCCTGCGTCTCATAAGCGAGCGCTGGGGAGACGACGTATATGTAAGCATCATGAACCAGTACACGCCTGTGGCGGGTGCGGGGCAGAGGGAAGGCTTCGGAGAACTGGCCAGACAGGTGACGAAACGCGAATACGGCAAGGTGGTCGATGAGGCTATACGCCTGGGCCTTACACACGTCTATATCCAGGAGGGCGGGACGGCACAGGAAAGCTTTATTCCGGATATTGACGGAGAGGGCATACTGTGAGACCTGCGGCGCGTAAATAAATAAAAGCTAAAACACGGCGATTCTTTTCTAAAAAAGGAAATGCCGTTTTTTCTTACTGCTTGATTGTGCCGGGTGCGGTATGCGGATATAATTATTATGAATCGTACTATTTTCCATGAGGAGGACACATACATGCGGATCGTTAAGAGATTATCTGCTCTGGTTCTTTCAGCAGCAATGGTGCTGGGGACGCTTACGGCCGTGCCCGCAGGCCGCGCACTGGCAGATACAGGCGAACCCGACTGGAGCAGCTACACCTGGACTCCGATCTCCTCGGGGGATGTCCTGACGAATTATTTTCTTAAGGATCATACCGAGATGCACACGGCGTATCTGAGACTCGATGCGGATATCAATCTTCAGACGGTGTACAAGAACTGGCTGTTCATGTACGATGGAGATGATATCACGATCGACCTCAACGGACACTCGATCTACCGCACAGGGTATTATAACAGTCTTTTCACGGTGAACTCGGGTGCGAAGCTGACAGTCTGCGATACGGCGGGAGGCGGCGAGATCAGAGCTAATCTGAGTACGTCAAACACGTATATAGCGAGAGCCGTCCTGGTCAAGGGCGGATCGTTCGATATGTACGGCGGTAAGATCAGAAGCACGATTACAGGCACTGCCACAAATAACGGCAACGGTCCGGCCGTCCGTCTCGAGAGCAGCGCCGTCATGAACATGTACGGCGGCGAGATCACAGGTTTTGATATAAACAGTGAAAACGGCTATTCCACGGTCAGCGTCTTCGGAGGCTCCGTCATGAATATGTACGGCGGAAGCATCCACGGAAACAAGGCCAAATACGCCGGCAACGTCGAAGCAAACGGCGGATCGTTCAATATGTACGGCGGCGAGATCTATGGCGGATCATCGCATGTCGGCGATCTGGGCATACGAGCGCTCACTGCAAACAGCTACTGCAACTTCTTTGGCGGAAGCATCGGAGACAGGATCGGGAATGCCGCTTCGCACGCAGGGCACGTGACCGTTTCCGGAGGCTGGTTTGCTTTTCTCCCTGATTCGGGTACGGAGAATGTCGCCTACGGCGAGGGGCTTTATGCTACCGGCGCATGCGCGGACGCTCCGGACTCCGACAGGCCCTATACCGTGGTTCCGCAGGAGAACTACACGATCACGTTTCTTGGCGCTGACAGCAGTGATATAGGTGTTGCGCCGCAGGTCACTTCGCACGGCAGCTCTGCTGTGCTTCCCGGCTTCGATCCGGGCAGCGGCAAATCTCTGCTTAACTGGAATACAAAGGCCGATGGCAGCGGCATCGAGTATGCCAGAGGTGACAGCCTCGAATTCTCAGGAGACGTCACCCTGTATGCTCAGCTTTCCGACAAGAGCGTCTATGACGTGAAGCTCTATATCGACGACGTAGCTGATCCGCAGTCCGGTACTCTCGAGGAGGGTACGGTGATCACGGTGCCGACCCCGGAGATCAGGACATACTTCCGCTGGGACGGATATTCCACGGCTGCGGGAGCAGCGCCCACGGACGAATATCTGCCTGGCATGGAGATCACGGTCAATTCGGATCTGGAGATCAGACTCTATACAAATTATACCGAGCTTTTCGGTGCGGAAGCCGACGGCACGGCATATCACGTTTTTGACGATGCGTTTACCGCGTCAAACATAGAAAACGCATCTGCCACGATAAAACTCCTGGGCGATACTACTTACTCCTGGTCGGGGCTTCAGACTCTGAAGCCGGGGGCGGCAATAACTGTGGATCTGAACGGATTCACGCTTACTGCGACGGATCCTGCCGCGAGATTCATAGGACTTACGGCAGGAACGGCTCTTACAATTAAAGACAGCAGCCCTGAGGGCACCGGAAGGATCTACAGCGAGTCCTCCAGTACCAGCAGCGCCTTTATAAACAACAACGGCGGCACGATAGTGATCGACGGCGGTACCATAGAGCTTAAAGGCACTTTTGGATCGTATGATTTTATCAATTCATATTCGGCTACTGCTTCTGTAACCGTAAATGACGGAAGGCTGATAGCTGCATCTTCCTCAGCCAATCCCATGATTCGCAGAGGCAACGGCAGCATCAATATCTATGGAGGCTTCTTCGCCTGCGGAGAAAACGGTTCCGTATTCACTGCCATTAACGATACATACAGTTATATCCATGTTTACGGAGGATGGTTCGCCAGGAATATCACGGGCACCTGCGCCTTTGGCGAAGATTCGGAGTGGAAGGACGATACATCCTCCCATCCCGGATATGCGGGCTTTGTTTATACACCGGTATTTGCCAGCCTGACACTGGAGGATGAGACCAGAGACGTTTCGTCTCTTGCGTCGGCGATCAGACTGATCCTTTCGTCGGAGATCGAGAGAGGCACCATCACTCTTACGGGAGATCCCGCAGAGATAAAAGATATCTCCGGAGATACGCTGATGATCGATGATGACGCCGCAGAGATCACCGTCGATCTTGCGGGACATACCGTACGGATGAGCGAGCCGAAGAGATTTCTGGAGCTTCTGGACGGCCATGTCACTATTAAGAACGGCACTATCCTTCTGCCGGGTGAAATCGAGAAGGCAGGACATATATTCGTGGGCGGAGGAACCCTGGAACTTGAAAAAGTCACGATAAACGGAGATCCTGCAGGCGGAGATACAGCTTCCGCTGTCGGAGAGGGAGGTGCGGTCAATGCATCCTCGGGAACGATACGTTTTGCGGAAAGCCGTATCGCTAACTGTCTCGGAGGAGCGATGAGACTGTACGGAGATTCGACCGCGGCAGTAATTAAAAGTGTCATAGAAAACTGTTCCGCGCAAAGGGGCGGCGCGTTATATGTCGGCGCAGGGGCCTTTGCTCTCTTTGATGCCGATTCCACGGTCAGGAACTGTACAGGTACCGCGGGAGGAGCCCTTGTGGCAGAAGGACTGAGTCAAGGTGCCCAGGGCATCATAGCCGCAAACGGAACGATCACGGGATGTGTATCGACGGGAACCTCCGAGGCGCCCATCTACAGCAGCGGTTTTGTCTTCGTCGAAGAAGCGCTGCAGACTTCCGGAATCGTGTGGCAGTACAGGAACGCAGCATCGATCGAGTCTGTCAGCGCGCAGATCGGAGATGTGATAAAGCTCAGCCTCGAGGCTCAGATAGCTTTCGCTACGGATTCTGTCCCGGACAAAGTCGAGCTCAGATATAACGGAGCCGGCGCAAGGCAGTTCACCGAGGTGAGCGGACGTGCATCAGGTCTGATCCTGATCGAGGCGGATTCCATCTGTTTCAATCATATGGCGGATGATCTGGAGATCGCACTGTATCTGGACGGCGAACGGACAGGAGAGATGATTCATCTGTCAGTGCAGGACTATCTCTACAGGGTGCACGCTGCGTACGAAGATGAGAAGACCTCTTTCCTGATAGCACAGATACTTGAAGCAGCCGATCAGCTTCAGCAGTATGCAGAGAAAACAGGTCATTCTTCTCCCGGAGCTCCCGTTACGCACGAGGAATGGGAGAAGACGTATCTGCTCTCCGCCTCGATTCCGGCTTCCACCGCAAAGCTCGTCACGGTTCCTGCTGTTTCCGAGGCAACGGATCTGGTGACTGCCGTCACACTGAATATCACCGACAGGATCATCCCCGTATTTAAGGTCCGCGCATCGGCGGGAACCGTACTTTGCGTCAGTGCGGGCGGGTCAGTGATCCTGGAAAAGACCTTTGCCGAAGCGGCCCCGTATTATGAAGCCGTGCCGGATGATTCCTTCCGTGTTACTCCCGCAGATTACGATCTGGTCTATACGGTTACTCTGAGAGGAACTGAGGGTAAGATACTTCATCAGGTCACATACAGCGTCAATTCGTATGCTTTCTCGTTTATGAAGGCAGATAAGGAGAGTGCAGGACTTGCACTTTCGCTGTACAGACTCGGAAGAGCTGCAGGCATGTACACCGGAGAGGTATCAGAACCTGTCAGCGTGTCGGTATTTGCCGGCAGGGACACGGGAAGCTCCGGCAGCCTCAGAGGTATCGTGGCCGGATCGCTCTATCTCGGATCAGGCAGCAGACAGATCCTGCTCAAGGACGTTACGACAGACGATCTGATCGCTCTGGACGGGATCCCGGATGATACGGTGCTTGCGACGGGAGACTGTATAAGCGCAGATGTGGTTCTGGCAGCTTCGCCTGCCGGGGCCGATGCACAGCCTCGTCCGGTTGCACTTGTCACGGATACCGCCTCGATAAAAGCTGAAGGCTCGGGCTTTGAATGCGCTCCCCGGCCCTCGGACGCTCCGGTGATATACTCGCAGGGTACCTTCAGGACCTGGCTTAAGAATGCTTCGGTCAGGTCGCAGAGAGCGTATACCTTTGCCAGATTTGCTGCAGGGACCGCAGTGGCGGATCTGACTGCTGGCAGCAGATCTCTGATAGTGACGTGGGACCTTCTGAGTGAAGAGAACATGAAGATAGACGGGATGCTTCCTCTGCTTCATGAAGCAAATGAAGGTCTCCTCGGAGAAAAGGGATATCTCGGCACCATGATCGGAGAAGGAACTGCCGGCAGGACAGCCGCGGACGGCGGCAATACTCTGCCTTATGATGTGTATCTGCTCTATGCGGGAAGCGACGGTACCTACCATCATCTGATACTTCTGGATGCCGGATATGTGACCGACGAGGCGACGAGCATCACTGCCCCGGGGCTCCATCTGATCCGCAATGCGGACAGCAGCTACGGCGGCACGCTTAACGCGTCGCTCTATGGCAGCGGCGCTCCTCTCAATGGCGCTTCGGACATAGAAGGAGATATCTACTATACCAGGAACGACTACTATAATCTCAATTCCACCGAGACGCGCACTATCCTGCCCGGCTTTGAGACCTATCAGCAGACCATGGCAGACACCAGCGGCATAGCCTGTGTTCTCATGGCGGCGAACTACATGCACATGGATGTATACAACGAGTATACGGAGCTCGCGCTGACCGAGAAGTATCAGGAGCTGACGGGCACTGCCGTATATAAGAACGGTACGGACATGGAGGGTCTGACGAAGCTTGCCAGGAGTATCGGCCTTGATGCCCAGGCGGGAGGATTCAAGGATACCACGGGCACTACGAGAGTTACCCAAATGAACAATTTCAGGCCCTGGATCATCGGTCTGCTCAGCGAGGGCAAGATAGTCCTGATGAGGTGGCACGGCGTACACGGCTACGAATGGCTGGCTGTGATAGGCTATGATACCATGGGCACCGAAGCCTATAACGACGACGTCATTATCGCGGCCAATCCTTTTGACGATTCGGACCACTATCAGGACGGATACTACACCATGACCGCAGGTTTCCTTTACAGATGGTGGCTGTATGTGAGCCGCAGCGGGGCGGATATCAATACGAGTGCAGGACAGTCCTCTCAGCCAGGTAAGTTTGAGTGCGTCATCATCACACCGGATGAAGAGCATATGAGACCCATCGTACGCCGTGAGGATAATATGATATCCACGCAGGAGGCTTTTGAAAAGCATCTTATCCTTCGCGAGGACGGCAACTATGGCGGGACCAGAAACGAAGCCAAATACGGCAACGGCGTAGCCTTTAACGGAGCTAACGACCACCCCGAAGCGAATTATTATGCGCTGGTTGATTACTACACGCTTGGCAGTGCAGGGACCAGAATAGTCGTTCCTCACTGGATGCAGTGGGAACAGACCATGGCCAGCTCCTGCGGAATTTCGTCGATGCTATCCACGCTCTACTATCACGGCTGCGATCTTAAGGATGATCAGGGCAGATCGATCCCTGTCTATGACTGGGAGGTCCAGCTGGTCGACTGGTACGAGTCCATATCCGGCAAGGTAGTGTTCAATTCGGGTATAGGCGCTTCGAATGCTGCCGCGGTAGTAAATCAAAAGGTGGACGGATTCAGTTCCGCCTACGGCTGCTACTATAAGAGCACCGCGCAGTCCGCTTATCCTTATCCGACCTACGAGAGTTTCCGCAGCGATATAAAGGCCAAACTGACAGACGGCAACCCTCTGTGCGTATCGCGCAGACCTTACGGAGGACATTGGGAGACGATAATCGGTTTTGACGATATGGGGACTGAGACCATGTATGACGATGTCATCATACTCGGAGATTCCGGAGACGGACAGGACCACTATCAGGATGGATACAATACGCTCTCGGCCGTGGTCTTCTATAATCAGTGGTACAACGGAAGCTTTAATACAAATCAGCAGTATTTCTTCATCACAAAGGATTGATTCAATCTCCGAACTTCCTTGTGTGATAGAGTGAGGCGTAGGTCTCCTCGGCCAGATAGTCGAGGTAGTCCCGGTCCTCCACTCCGAATTCCCGCCGTATGCATCGGCGGATCTGACGGCGGCGCGCCTCTCCGGGGGCAGCGCCGTCTTCGTCGTTCTCGCAGAGTTTGTCAAGATCCTCGGGGGAGTATGTCCCCAGGAACCAGGTGATGACCTGCAGCGTATAGGCGCTCTCACTGTTGCGGCAGGTCCTGGCTTTGCCTGCCTTGATAAGGAGCCTTATGCCAAAGAACAGGAATACCGCGCCAAGCAGCAGCTCTATGATAAGGAGAACTCTGCTTAAGGGATCTGTCTCCGCAAGGAATAGTGACCGGAAGCCCACTACGCGCATCAGCCTCAGAGCGGAGATCAGAAAGACTATGGCTCCGCATATGATAAAGAGCAGGCCGGATGAAGTCAGGTCGCTTATCTTCTCGGTGATGACTGTGATCACGGGAGGATGCTTTCTGGCGCTTTTATCGTGCGTCTGCCTGTAATCCGCGATCAGGCGTGAGGCCTTTTCACGGCATGAATCGTCAACTGCCAGAGCACACATATCATCCTGCGCGCAGCGGCAGAGAATGGCGTCCACGCAGTGATAATTCAGATACTGACAGAGAGCCTCGGCTTCGTCCCGGGGCAGTGTAGCCACTATGCTTTTTCCTATATCACAGTTAAGAGACATGATCCCTCCGATCGTGCTGCGTTCATATTATAAATACCGCAAAAAGCCAAGACAACCTTCTAATTATTAAGGTTTTATAAAATCTCTAAAATCGGAAAAAATAAGTTGACACAGGGAGGGCGGAGTCGTATTATATAGCAAGATGTTAGCACTCACATGCGAGGAGTGCTAACACAGAGAGGAGAAGCCGTGGAGCTGGACAGCAGAAAAAAAGCCATACTGAATGCCATCATCCGCAATTACCAGGAGACCGGTGAACCGGTCGGCTCCAGGACGATCTCGAAGCTCTCTGGGCTTCAGGTCTCGCCGGCAACGATCCGCAATGAGATGTCCGACCTGAGGGAGATGGGACTGATCGCGCAGCCTCACACCTCCGCCGGCTGCATCCCCACGGACAGAGGATATCGCCTCTATGTGGACGAGATGATGGAGGAACGCCAGCTTCCCGCCGACACGAGCCGTGACGACATGCTGATAAAGCGTGTAGACAGAGTAGAGGAGCTGCTGATGCACATGGCCAAGCTCCTTGCCTGCAACACCAAATACGCCACCATGGTCACCGGCCCTACGTACTCCGCGAACAAACTCAAATTCATCCAGCTTTCCAGGATGGACGAGGGCAAGCTCCTCGGCGTGATAGTTCTGAGCGGCAACGTCGTCAGGAACAATATCTTTGACGTGGGCAAGGATCTCAGCGATGAGGAACTCCTCAGACTGAATCTCCTCCTCAATAATAACCTCAACGGTCTGTCGATGGATGAGATTACACTGGCTCTCATCACCAGGATCAAGGATGAGGCCGGAGAGTTCGGCGATATAGTCAGCAGCGTTCTTGACGCCATAGCGGCTTCCATCGAAGCAGACTCCAGCCCCAAGGTCTATACCAGCGGCGCTCCGAACATCTTCATGTACCCGGAGCTGGCCGGAGGAGACACTGCCAGCGAGATCATCAGCACTCTCGAAGAGAAGGACAGCCTGAGGCCGGTCTTCGCGGACAGGGGCGAGCATCACGACATACAGATCCTCATCGGAGACGAGATACCGGTCGAATCCATGAAGGACTGCAGCGTGGTCACTGCCAGCTATGAGCTGGAGGGCGGTGTCCACGGCAAGATCGGTATTATCGGACCGAAACGCATGAACTATGAGAAGGTCGTGACTACACTTAAGGATACGATGTTTCAGCTTAATGAAGCATTTAAAAAGGACGAAGAATAATGAGCAAGAAGGAAAAGAAAGAAAAGGAACTTGAAACGGAGCAGACCAGCAAAAGCGAGGATACGCAAAAAGCCGGCTCCGCTCCCGAAGAGAAAACCGAAGTTCCCGGAGACGGTAAGCCCGTGACGGAGCAGGAAGCTGCCGAGAGCACCAAAGCAGCTGCTGCCCAGGCACAGATCGACGATCTGAACGACCGTCTGCGCAGGAGCCTCGCGGAGTTCGACAACTACCGCAAGCGCACCGACGCGGAAAAGGCAGCCAGATTCGATATGGGCAAGCGCAATGTGATCGAGCAGATCCTGCCGGTCGTGGATAACTTCGAGAGAGGGCTGGCGACTCTGTCGGAAGAACAGAAAGAGGATCCTTTTGTCGATGGTATGGACAAGACCTACAGGCATCTGATGAGCGCATTGGAGGGACTGGGTGTGAAACCGATCGAAGCCGTCGGGCAGCCCTTTAACCCTGACTTCCACAACGCCGTGATGCACGTCGAGGATGAAGAGCAGCCGGCAAATACCGTGGTCGAGGAGTTTCAGAAGGGTTATACCATGAACGGCACGGTAGTGCGCTACAGCATGGTCAAGGTAGCAAATTAAAGCTTAGGCTTTTTGATAAAGTACATTAAGAATCAGGAGGATATAGAAATGAGCAAGATTATAGGTATCGATCTGGGAACGACCAATTCATGTGTATCAGTTATGGAGGGAGGAAAGCCCGTAGTTATCGCCAATACGGAAGGCGTGCGCACGACTCCTTCAGTCGTGGCTTTCACAAAGACCGGCGAGAGGCTGGTAGGCGAGCCTGCAAAGCGTCAGGCAGTCACAAATGCCGACCATACCATTTCATCGATCAAGCGTGAGATGGGTACGAATTACAAGGTCACCATCGACGGCAAGCAGTATACGCCTCAGGAGATCTCCGCGATGATCCTCCAGAAGCTCAAAGCCGACGCAGAGAGCTATCTGGGCGAAAAGGTCCACGAGGCTGTCATCACGGTCCCCGCTTAATTCAACGACGCGCAGCTTCAGGCTACAAAGGACGCCGGCAAGATCGCCGGTCTTGAAGTAAAGCGTATCATCAATGAGCCTACATCGGCTGCCCTGGCATACGGCCTCGACAATGAGGGCGAGCAGAAGATCATGGTCTACGACCTCGGCGGCGGCACCTTTGATGTTTCCATCATCGAGATCGGCGACGGAGTCATCGAGGTCCTTGCCACGAACGGCGATACGAGGCTCGGCGGCGACGACTTTGATAACGTGATCGTCAACTACATGCTTTCCGAGTTCAAGCGCACCGATGGCGTGGATCTGTCAAACGACAAGATGGCCATGCAGAGACTTAAGGAAGCTGCCGAGAAAGCCAAAAAGGAGCTCTCCACCGCGACCACGACAAACATCAACCTGCCTTTCATCACGGCCACGAGCGAAGGCCCCAAGCACTTTGACATGAACCTTACTAGGGCTAAATTCGACGAGCTGACTCACGATCTCGTAGAGCGTACCGTTACCCCTGTCAACAACGCCCTGCGCGATGCCGGCCGGTCCACCTCTGATATCAACAAGGTCCTGCTGGTAGGCGGATCCACCCGTATCCCCGCTGTTCAGGACAAGGTCAAACAGCTCACCGGCAAGGAGCCTAACAAGTCCCTTAACCCCGACGAGTGCGTGGCTCTCGGCGCGGCTATCCAGGGCGGCAAGCTTGCGGGCGATGCGGGAGCAGGCGAGATCCTGCTGCTGGATGTCACTCCTCTGTCTCTTTCCATCGAGACCATGGGCGGCGTAGCCACCAGGCTTATCGAAAGGAATACGACCATTCCTACAAAGAAGAGCCAGGTATTCTCGACCGCAGCCGATAATCAGACCGCAGTTGACATCAACGTCCTTCAGGGCGAGCGCCAGTTTGCCCGCGACAACAAGTCACTCGGACAGTTCCGTCTGGACGGCATTCCGCCCGCACGCCGCGGTGTTCCTCAGATCGAGGTCACCTTTGATATCGATGCTAACGGTATCGTGAATGTTTCCGCAAAGGATCTGGGCACGGGCAAGGAGCAGCACATCACCATTACCGCCGGCTCCAACATGAGTGAGGCCGATATCGAGAAGGCCGTAAAGGAAGCCGCCGAGTACGAGGCAGCCGACAAGAAGCGTAAGGAAGGCGTGGATGCGCTCAACGACGCTGATGCGCTGGTATTCCAGACAGAAAAGGCCATGCAGGAGGTCGGAGACAAGCTCGATGCAAATCTCAAGAGCCAGGTAGAAAAGGATGTCGAGGCTCTGAAGACCAAAGTCGATGCGGCCAGAGGTAAAGAGGAGCTCAGCGAGTCCGAGATCAACGACCTCAAGCAGGGCAAAGAGACTCTTCAGAACAGCGCTCAGCAGCTCTTCTCAAAGATGTACGAGAATATGCAGCAGGCGCAGGGAGCTGCAGGTCCCGAGCAGGGCGCGCAGGGTACCCAGGGCGGCGGATCGTCAGATGACGATGTAGTCGACGCGGAGTTCAAAGAAGTTTGATAAAAAGCATTACTGAATAAGCACTGAAGGGCGGCCGCAAACGGTCGCCCAAAAGTGCGTTTTAAGAGCACAGCAAAATGTGCAATAATATAACAGGAAGTTTATAAAATGGCAGAAAAGAGAGACTATTACGAGGTACTGGGAGTAGGCAGGGACGCCGACGAGGCGGCCCTCAAAAAAGCCTACCGTTCCCTCGCAAAAAAATATCACCCCGATACCCATCCCAACGACAAGGAAGCCGAGGAGAAGTTCAAAGAGGCTTCGGAGGCGTATGCCGTGCTCAGCGACCCCGAAAAGAGAAAAGCCTACGATCAGTTCGGACATGCTGCATTCGAACAGGGCGGCGCCGGCGCCGGTGGAGGATTCTCGGGATTTTCAGGTTTTGATTTCGGCGGCGGCTTTACCGGGGATATATTCGGAGACATATTCGGAGATCTCTTCGGCGGCGGCAGATCCAGAGGGGGGACGGCCAGTCAGGCACGTCAGGGCGCCAGTGTGCGTACGAGTGTCAGGATCACTTTTGAGGAATCTGTCTTCGGTACCGAGAAGGAGATCAGCGTGAACACGAAAGATATCTGTGAACGCTGCCACGGCACCGGTGCAAAGGAGGGCACGAGCCCGGTAAAATGCGGTCAGTGCGGCGGAAGCGGTCAGGTAGTACGCGATACTCAGTCGATCTTCGGAATGATGCGTCAGGCCTCGGTCTGCCCGAGCTGCAACGGCAAGGGTACCGTAGTGAAGGACCGCTGCAGCTCGTGCCGCGGCACGGGATATACTTCATCGCGCAAGCTCGTAAAGGTCAAGATTCCTGCAGGCATCAGCAACGGCCAGAGTGTGCGCGTATCGGGCTACGGCGAGCCGGGTGAGAACGGAGGCCCCAAGGGCGATCTGCTCGTGGAGGTCTATGTAGCCCAAAGCCCCGTATTTACCAGAGAGGATACGGACCTTTTTTCCACGTGCGAGATATCTGTGGCGCAGGCTGCGCTGGGAGATACGATCCGCATCAGGACCGTGGACGGCGAGGTGGAGTACGAGCTGAAGGCCGGTACACAGCCGGGCACCCGTATCAGACTTCGCGGCAAGGGAGTCCCTTCGCTGCGTGAGCGCGGGTACAGAGGAGATCACTATGTGACCTTTATGGTCAGGATCCCCGAGCGCATGAACGACAAACAGAAGAAAGCCATGAAAGCCTTTGACGAGACCATCGGAGGCACCGTGGGCAGGATAAAGAAATAACCGGCAGGAAACAGCAGATGATCTGGAAAAAATACACCATAGAGACTACTACCGAAGCTGTGGATTTTATCAGTGAAGCACTCTCAGAATGCGGAGTGGAGGGCATCGAGATCGACGACAACGTGCCTCTTACCGATGTAGATACCAGAGAGATGTTCGTGGATATTCTGCCGGAGCTGCCAGAGGATGACGGCAGCGCGCGAGTAAGCTTTTATCTGGATTCGGATATGGATCCGGACAAACGTGCCGCCATGCTGGCCTCGGTCAGGGACGCGCTGGATGAAGTCGCAGGCTGGTGCAGCGCCGGGCCGCTTACCGTCACTGAGGGAGAGAGCTGTGATGAAGACTGGCTTAACAACTGGAAGAAGTACTTCCATCCGTTTACCGTGGATGATATTCTGATCAAACCCACCTGGGAATCCGTTCCCGAGGGAGCCGGTGACAAGCTGCTCATTGAGATAGATCCGGGCGCCGCGTTCGGTACGGGATCACATGAGACTACGAAGCTGTGCACAAGAGCCATCAGGAGATATGTGCACGAAGGAGACAGAGTCCTCGACGTGGGCACCGGAAGCGGCATACTCTCCATCATAGCGCTCAGGTCGGGAGCATCGTACGCACTGGGGACGGATCTGGATCCGGCTGCGATCACGGCGGCGCGCGAGAACGCAGCAGTAAATTCGATACCGGAGGAGGACTTTGATATCGTCGCCGGAAATATCATAGATGACCCTGCGGTCAAAGAACGCGTGGGCAGCGGCTATGACCTGGTCTGCGCGAATATCCTCGCTCCGGCCATAATCATGCTTACGGATGTTATTCCGTCTCATATTAAGGATGGCGGAATCTTCATAGTTAGTGGTATAATAGACTCCAAAGAGGCCGATGTGAGAGCAGCCTTTGAGACGAATCCGGCCTGGAAGCTGCTTGAGGTCACGCATGACGGCGAGTGGGTGGGGATGACAGCACTAAAGGTCTGATGGTTCTCTGCGGCCGGCGTATATATTCATAATTAAGGAACAGGAGAGATTTCGTGGCACAGAAAAAGAAAACTGCGAAAAAGAGATCGAAGAAGACCATAACCTATACCGCACAGCGTTCCAACCCCGCACGAGGCAGGACTGCGCAGGTCAGGGCAGAGAATACAGCACTCAGGAAGGAGATAGCCATCATTCTGGTGGCTCTGGTCTCCATTATTTTGTTTCTGGGGGTCCTGAACCTCGCCGGCGAATTCGGCAAGTGGCTCCGCAACCTTCAGCTCGGCACATTCGGAGTGCTGGGATATGTGTTCCCGTTCTTTCTCGGATTTATCATCATCTATCTGATACTGCGCGTTCCTGCTGACGGCTGGAGGGCTGTCCTTCGTTCGCTGGGCATGATACTCATTTTTATTTCGCTCTCCGGCATTGCCGCGCTGATAAAGCGTACGGGAATAGGGACGTATGATGCGGAGGACTTCTATGATCTCGGTATCAAGGGCTCCGGCGGCGGTATAGTCGGCGGAGGTTTTGCTTCGCTCCTGGCACCTGCCATAGGCCGCGTCGGCGCGTATTTTATACTTGTCTTTCTGACGCTCATCTGCTTTGTACTGATCACCGGCCGTTCCGTTATCTCGCCACTTCTCAGCGGCGTGTCGCGGATACGCGAGCGCTCCGAGGAAGAACGTGATTACCGTCAGGAGAGCAGGGCTCTTAGGAACGAAGAACGTAATCTGCGCAGGGCAGAGCAGCGTGAGGAAAAGCTTGAAGCGCGCAGAGAAGCCGTGCGCAGGCTGGACCGCAAGGTCAGCGGTGTAGAGAATATAGATATGGCAGGACAGGAGAAATACTCCGACTATAAGCACGGGGTACTGCCTTCGTCCGTCTCACGGCGAGGCAAAAAAGGCGAGCCTGAAAAAATCAAAAACGAAGTGCCGCTGCCTTCGGGAGTTCTTACCGATCCTGCTGAGCCCCAGCTTCGCATACACGGGCTCGCAGATGAGATGCAGGCTCCATTTGATGAGAATGCACAGCCTCTTTCAAACGGTCCGATATTCCTGAACCGCGATTACCGCAGTTCAGATGAGCTGGCCAGGATAGATGCCGCGGGAGGATTAGTCGATTTGGAAAGTGCACCTGACGAACAGGAGAGTTCAGGGGAGAGCTTTATCCCTGCGGCAGACGTCAAGGCGCCGGATTATGATATGATCCATGCCTCATCGCCCAAGGACTCCCATATAGATGTACCCGAGACTATGATAGATGCCGGGAGCGCTGCGGCTGTGGATGAGAGCCCGCGCGGGCATGATGCACCCGCCGTGGACAGCATCTGGAGCGACGGCGGTTATCGCGAATCATCTTCAGGAGCGGTCTTTTCAGAGGGCCAGAGTCCTCTGGCCAGGCGCCGTCCGAAGATCAGGAGATCATACAAGCTTCCTCCGCTTACTCTCCTCGAGAAGAGCGAGAAATCGGTCGGAGTAAACAATACAGAGCTCAAGAGCGTGGCCGCGACGCTCGAGGATACCCTGCGCAATTTCGGCGTGGGAGCGAAGGTCACGGATATCAGCTGCGGGCCTACTGTTACCAGATATGAGCTGCACCCCGATCAGGGCGTAAAGATCAGCAGGATCGTAGCGCTGACCAACGATATCAAGCTTTCGCTTGCGGCTACGGATATCCGTATAGAAGCCCCCATCCCCGGCAAAGCCGCCGTGGGTATCGAGGTGCCCAATTCCGAGAACGTTACGGTGCATATCAGGGACGTGCTGGCGACGGATAAATTTAAAAACGCCAAATCGATCCTGTCCTTTGCCGTAGGCAAGGATATCGGCGGAGATCCGGTGGTCGGAGATATCTCCAAGATGCCGCACCTGCTTATCGCGGGCGCCACAAACTCCGGAAAGTCGGTCTGCATCAACTCCATCATCGTAAGTCTCCTTTACAGGGCGACGCCCGAAGAGGTCAAGCTCATAATGATAGATCCCAAGCAGGTCGAGCTCAAGCCCTACGTGGGTATCCCGCACCTTATGATCCCCATAGTTACGGACGTAAAGAAGGCCGCGGGAGCTCTGAACTGGGCCATCGCCGAGATGGAACAGCGCTACAAGCGTTTTGCCGATATGGGAGTCCGCGATATAAACGGCTTTAATGAAAAGATCGTCTCGATGCAGGAAGAGTACGATATGGAGGATGAGCACGACGAGGACGACGAGCGCCCCGAGAAGCTCTGCCGTATCGTGATCATAGTGGATGAGATGGCCGATCTGATGATGACCTCCCCCAGAGAAGTCGAGGACGCCATCTGCCGTCTGGCTCAGCTGGCCAGAGCAGCCGGCATCCATCTCGTGCTCGCGACGCAGAGACCTTCGGTTAACGTCATCACCGGTCTTATCAAGGCGAATATCCCTTCCAGGATCGCCTTTGCGGTATCGTCGAGTATAGATTCGCGTATCATCATAGATTCGCCAGGCGCGGAAAAGCTGCTTGGCAAAGGCGACATGCTCTACTTCCCTATCGGAACTCCCAAGCCGGTCCGTGTACAGGGTACGTTCGTATCGGACGGCGAGATCGAGAAGATCGCGGATTTCTGGATAAATCAGCAGGATGAGGCCACCATGGCCAGACAGCGGTCCATGGATCAGGAGGTCGACGCAAAGGCAGGAAAGGCCGGCGGAGGCGCCGACGCAGCCGCGGGCGGAGGAGACGATAATGACGAGCTCTTTGCGGACTGCGGCCGATTTATCATAGAAAACGACAAGGGCTCCATAGGTAATCTCCAGCGCCGCTTCAAGATCGGCTTTAACCGCGCGGCACGTATCATGGATGCGCTTGCAGATGCCGGAGTGGTGGGTCCCGACGAGGGCAAGAAGCCCCGCGAGATACTCATGACCATCGAGGAGTTCGAGGACTACCTGAAGAATATGTAAAAGCTCCATCGGATCAGGGCTCCCGGCTGTGCTTTTCAGCCATCCGGCAGAGGCTGTGCTTTCCGCAGGAGCTGACGAGGTGCAGATGACACTTAGAGATTTACTTGACGGTATCGAATTCAGTCTGCTGCGCGGCAGCACGGATACCGATGTAACGGATGTAATACTTGATTCCCGCAAGGTCACGCCAGGCGTGGCCTTTGTGTGCATAGAGGGCACAAAGGTGGATTCGCATACCTTTATCCCTCAGGCTGTTGCCGCCGGTGCTGCGGCTGTCGTGATCAGTCATGACGCTGAGGTTCCCGGCGATGTGACGGTCATCCGTGTTCCGGACTCCAGACTTGCGCTGGCGCTCATGTCCGCAGCTTTCTTCGGCCATCCGACCGAAAAGATGACCTGCATAGGGATCACCGGGACAAAGGGAAAGACCACCACATCCAGCATGATCAAGGCCATATTGGAGGCTTCCGGCAGGAAGGTCGGTCTCATCGGAACGAATGGCGTATGGATAGGCGATGAGCACTATCCGACAAAAAATACCACGCCCGAGTCCTATGAGCTGCAGCAGAGGTTTTCTCAGATGGCCGGGGCCGGCTGCACTTACGCGGTGATGGAGGTCTCTTCGCAGGGGATCATGATGAACCGCGTGGCGGGTATCAGCTTTGATCTCGGTATCTTTACGAATATCAGCCCTGATCATATCGGACCGGACGAGCATAAGGATTTTGAAGAGTATCTCTCGTGGAAATCAAAGCTTTTCCGGATGTGCAAGGTCGGGCTTGTAAACCGCGATGACGCAAACTATGCCGCCATGATCCAGGGGCATACATGCCGCATGCACAGTTTTTCGTGGACTGACAGACAGGAAGAAGATAAAGGAACGCGGCCTTCGGGAGCGGCTCCCGGGACCCCGGTGGTTTTTGCCGATGCGTCAGGCGACGAGTCGTTTGTCCCCTCGTTTACAGCGTCAAACATAAAAAATATCAATACGCCCGGTTTCCTGGGTTTTACGATGGATTATCACGGACGGAGCGATTATACCGTCCGCGTCGGGATCCCCGGCGATTTTAACGTATACAACGCTCTGACTGCCGTCTCTGCGGCGGATCTGCTGGGGGTCGATCCCGAGGCAGTGAAAAAGGCCATGGAGAGCGTGCGCGTAAACGGCCGTATGGAACTTGCTCACGTATCCGGGCACTGCTCGGTAATTATCGATTACGCCCACAACGGCGTCAGCGCCCGCAGCATGCTCGCTACTCTCAGGTCGTATAAGCCGTCCAGGCTGGTGGTGGTCTTCGGATGCGGGGGCAACCGCGATCCGCACAGGCGCTACGAGATGGGAGAGGCAGTGGGCAGTATGGCGGATCTGGCCGTGATCACCGCCGACAATTCCCGTTTTGAAAAGGTAGAGGATATCATGCGAGATATCCACAAGGGCCTTGATCCTACCGGCGGCGCGTCGATCGATATTCCCGACCGCAGGGAGGCGATATCCTACGCGATCGAGAATTCACGTCCCGGCGATCTCATTGCCGTGATCGGCAAGGGACATGAGGATTATCAGGAAGTGAACGGAGTGCGCACGCATTTTTCGGACCGCGAGGAAGTGGATGCGGTGCTCCGCCGCCTTGGATGGTAATCAGCCTGCTTTGACGTGCAGCTGTAAATACCTCCGGCGGCACGCTCCCGCTACCTTCGTCACGCAGCGGTACTAAATTCGTTCATCGCTTACGCTTGAACTCATTAAGTACCGGCGGCCTCAGAGTACCGCCGTGAGGTATATTTACAGCTGCACTTACAAAGGAGTTACGTCATGAATATTACTATTAAGGATATTTTGGAGGCCACGGGCGGACGGCTCATAAGGGGAAGAGGAGACACTGCCGTGCGGCATATCTCGCTGGATTCGAGAAAAATGTCGGGCGACGATATATTTGTGCCCATTATAGGGGAGAAGACTGACGGCCACAGGTTTATCGGCGGAGCCTTTGAGCTCGGCGCCGTGGCGGCCTTTACCAGCGAGCACGACGAACGCTCCGCTGCGGAGATAGATCAGGAAACGCATGCGTGGATACGTGTGGACGATACCGTGGCTGCGCTCCAGGCTCTCGGCAGCTGGCTGCGCGGCAGATTCACCATACCTTTCGTGGGCGTAACGGGAAGCGTCGGCAAGACGTCGACAAGGGAGATGATAGTCTGCGCGCTTTCCTCTCAAAAGAAAGTCACCGCGACGGCGGGCAACAGCAATTCACAGGTAGGCGTGCCCGTCACCCTGTCCCTGATGGATCCTGAGGCCGACGTGGCGGTCATGGAGCTCGGGATGAGTATGCCCGGCGAGATGAGCCGCATTGCCGCGGTGGGACGTCCCACGATGGCGGTCATGACCAATATTGGCGTCTCTCATATCGAACAGCTCGGCTCCCGGGAAAACATTCTGAAAGAAAAGCTTCACATAGCCGATCATATCGCTCCGGGAGGAATACTGCTGGTAAACGGCGACGATTCGCTGCTGCGCCGTGTTAAGGCAGCTGCGTCGGGAGAAAAAGACGCGCTTCCATTTAAGGTAAGAGACGACCTTCGCGTTTTGTCCTATGGCTTCGGAGATGACTGCGATTACCGCAGGTCAGAATATTCCTTCAGTCTTCGTGTGCCAGGACGTCACAATGAGCTTAATGCGCTTGCCGCCATTGCTGTCTGCGATCTGCTGGGAGTGGACACGTCCGCAGCCGCAGATGCGCTTTCCGCTTTTACAGGCACGGAGCGCAGGCTCGAATTCGTTAAGCTGAACGGTTTTACCGTGATAGACGATTCATACAATGCAAGCCCCGACAGCATGAAGGCTGCGCTTCAGGTCCTTGCCGATACAGACTGCACGGGCAGGCGCATAGCCGTGCTTGCGGACATGCTCGAGCTCGGTCCCGATTCGCCCCGCTACCACAGGGAAGTCGGAGAGTATGCCGCGACGCTCGGGATCGATGCAGTCTATACGGTGGGCACTCTCATCGAAAATGCGTCCGCGCCCATAGAGGCGGCGGGGATCCCGGTCTATCACTACGGCTCGAATGCCGCTCTGGCCCGCGACCTTGTCTGGGGACTTGGATACGGGGATACCGTGCTCCTTAAGGGCTCAAACGGAATGCATCTGGGGGAAATACTGCAAGAGCTTAAGCCGCTGAGGCTTGACGATCTTCCGTGATCATCCGCGCGCGGGAGGCTGCACAGACAGCTGTATTCCCCTGCGGACATGAGGAGGTTTTTTGAGATACGCTGATGTAATAGTGGATATATCCCTTCAGAAACTTGACCGGACGTTCAGCTACGCCGTGCCGGGTGAACTGGAGGAGAGCGTGAGACCGGGGGTAAAAGTCCTGGTCTCTTTCGGCACGCGTACACTCTCGGGCTTCGTTCTCGACGTCGCGGACCATCCCGCCGAGGGCGTATCCCCGGAAAAGATCAAGCCGATCATCTCCGTGGATGAAAAGGCAGTATCCATAGAATCCGAGCTTATCGAGCTTGCCGCTTTTATGAAAAAGCAGTACGGCTGTACGATGAATCAGGCCCTCAAGACCGTCCTCCCGAGCAAAAAGAGGATATCCACGCGAAAGCAGAAGGTCGAACAGACGCCGATAACGGAGGAAGACCGTGAAAACGACGCCGTCAGCGTAGTGCTCAACCCCGAGCAGCGGGCGGCCGTGGACGGCATACTGGGCAATTACCCCAGGCCTGCGCTGATCTACGGCATCACCGGAAGCGGCAAGACGCAGGTCTATATGGAACTGATCGACGAGATGATCCGCAGGGGCAGACAGACGATCCTGCTTATCCCGGAGATATCCCTGACCTTCCAGAATCTGAGGCGCTTTGGGCTCAGATACGGAGAACGGGTCGGAGTAGTCAATTCCAGATTGTCGGACGGCGAAAAATACCAGGTCTTTGAAAAGGCCAAAAACGGCGAGATCGACGTGATCATCGGTCCGCGCTCTGCCCTCTTTACTCCGTTTCCGGCTCTGGGCATGATCATAGCCGACGAGGAGCACGAGACCGCATACCTGAGCGAGACCGCGCCGCGTTACAAGACCGTCGAGGTCGCGATGGAGAGGGGCAGGATCAGCGGCGCTTGCGTTGTACTGGGCTCCGCGACGCCGCTCGTAGAGGATTATAAAAAAGCTCTCTCCGGAGAATACGGGCTCTATGAGCTTTCTTACCGCGCTATCCCCGGAAGCTCTCTGCCGAGAGTCAGCATAGTGGATATGAAAGAGGAGCTGCGCTCCGGCAACAAGACCATTTTCAGCAGGCGTCTGGCGGAGGCCATGCGGGAGAGGTTGAATAAAAAAGAACAGATAATGCTCTTTATCAACCGGCGCGGTTACGCGGGCTTTGTATCCTGCAGATCCTGCGGATATGTCCTCAAATGTCCGCACTGCGACGTATCCATGACGGCGCACACTTTTGCCGGTGACAGCGAAGGAGGCAGGAGGCGGGCCAGAGGACTCATGTGCCACTACTGCGGGTATGAGATCCCGATGCCGGACGCCTGTCCCTCGTGCGGTTCGCCGTATATCGCGGGATTCGGACTCGGCACCGAGAAGGTAGAGGAAATGGTCCACAAGTATTTCCCCGGCGCGCGCACGCTGCGCATGGATACGGATACCACTTCCGGAAAAGCCGGCCACAGCAGGATCCTTTCGCGTTTTGCCTCGGGGAAGGCCGACGTCCTGATCGGCACGCAGATGATAGTAAAGGGGCACGATTTCCCGAAAGTGACGCTGGTGGGTATCATGGCCGCGGATCTGTCGCTGTATTCCAATGATTTCAGGGCGGGAGAACGCACGTTCCAGCTGCTGACCCAGGCTGCAGGACGTGCGGGCAGAGCGCAGGAGATGGGAGCGGTAGTCATCCAGACCTATAATCCCGATAATTCGACCATCATCGCCGCCGCCCATCAGGATTACAGGTCGTTCTATGAGGAAGAAATAGCCTACAGAGCGCTGCTTGGCTATCCGCCGGAGGGAGAAATGCTCTCGGTCCTGATGACTCACCCGTCGGATGAGGAGGTGCACCGCGAGGCAGGGATGCTGACCGCGCTTATCAGCCATGAATTCGGCGACGGCCTCCTTCAGATCGTCGGTCCCTCGGACGCGGGAGTCCGCAAG
This sequence comes from Lachnospiraceae bacterium, assembly GCA_017445585.1. Classification (GTDB taxonomy): domain Bacteria; phylum Bacillota; class Clostridia; order Lachnospirales; family Lachnospiraceae; genus UBA3774. The sequence continues at coordinate 1,078 of JAFSTX010000043.1, read as the reverse complement.
GTACAGGACAAGTTCCGCTGTATTTTTTATGTAAAGCATCCCGAACGGGAGCTGCTTCTGCGCGTACGCGATACGATCGCCCTGCAGAGCGTGGGCTCCTCGCTTCAGATGGACCTGTTGTAATTGCGTTAAAAATGTTATTATAATATATGAATGAATTTGACGCTGAGCGGCTCCTTGCGGTCTTTGGATTTTAAAACCGGCTGTACGGGACATTGGCGCGGAATATTCAGATAATAGAATAAAGATCAGAGGAAAAGATAATGGCAGTCAGAAACATCAGAGAGATAGGAGATGAGATCCTCCGCAAACACGCAAAGCCTGTGGAGCAGATGACGGAGCGCGTCGCAAGGCTGATAGAGGATATGTTTGATACGATGTATGAGGCCGACGGCGTAGGTCTTGCGGCCCCTCAGGTCGGGATACTGCGCAGGATATTTGTAGTGGACACGACCATGGATGAGTCGGAGCCCCAGCGCTACGTAATGATCAATCCGGAAATACTGGAAAAGGACGGCGAGCAGGAGGGCATGGAGGGCTGCCTGTCGGTGCCCGGAAAGCACGCCGTAGTAAAGCGGGCCAACCGTGTAAAGGTGCGTGCCCAGGATGAAAACATGGAATGGTTTGAGCTGGAGGCCGAGGGCCTTCTCGCGAGAGCGATCCAGCATGAATACGATCACCTTGACGGGATCATGTATGTAGACAGGGCAGAAGGCCCCGTGACCGACGTGGAGGAATCATGACGGAATGCCATACGGATAACCTCGCATTTGCGCGCTTTTTCCGTGATGATTTCCTTCGGCTCCGATACGGCGGAAAAATTTTTCAAAAAACTGAAAATAGTTGTTGACAATAAAAGAGGGTAGTGCTATTATAGTCGTCGCCGCTGAAAAAGTGCGGCGATTTTTTACGGGGTCCGCCCCGAAGTACCTTGACAAATGAACAACATATCCAACCCTGAAAAATTTCAAAAATTTTCAGAAAAAGAACGAAACCTAAACAAAGGTAAATTAGGGGATAAATGAAGCAAGCTTCATTTTGAACCGGACGAATTTCAACATGAGAGTTCGATCCTGGC
>JAFSTX010000042.1 GCA_017445585.1 Lachnospiraceae bacterium | reverse complement strand
TGGCTTTCTTACGGTCACTCAAGGGACCAAGGAGAATTCGGTCACACCAATGCTTACCTATCATACAGCTTAAACAATGAGAGGTATAAGGCCTAACTGGCTGTTAGGTTACTAATACCTACAATCTATATATTAGGAGGATAATAAGTGAACTTTTTATTCTATCTGACCGTATCAAAGAAACATCGCCATGTAAAGCGGCAAATGCCAGACGCCGTCTTTCTGCATCACATCTGTGGAGTAGAGAATATATGAAGTGCCTATCTTATTAGAAAACTTCTTTCTGAATTTGTCGAGCGAAGAGTGGGAACGGTAATTGGCGGACTTCACTTCAATCGGTGAAACCTTTTTATTCTCCGTAATCAGGAAATCGATCTCCATGTGGTTTTCTCTATTTTCGCTGTCGCTTCGAGAGTAGAAGTACAGTTTATGCCCGTTACGACGGAGCATCTGTGCAACGATGTTTTCCATGATCATACCTTCGTTGACATCCAACTTGTCAAACAGGATGGCTTTATATAGCGCGTTGTCTGTAAAAGTCCGATCCATGAAGGTGTGCGTGACCAACAGTCCGGTGTCTGCCATATAGCATTTTTGCGTTGCATGATCGGCGCTGAGCGCGAGACCAACGTTCGGATCGGTGGCATTGAAGCAAGCATTGACAACCATTGCCTCGTTCAGCCAAATGAAAGAATCCTCATAAGCACGGAAGCGAGCGTTCTTATTAAGAGAAGACAGCTTATACTTTTTCTCCTTTTTGGAGAGCTGACCGGGAATTCCGTCAAAAACAGCATAAACTTTTTCTTCATAGCCTGCAGCAAACTTGGAAACGTCGTCCCTATACAGCTGCAGGATACGACGCTTGGCTTCATCCGACGCAGCGAAGTTCTTGCCGTCAATATAGGCCAGAACAGACTGCGGCATGCCGCCCACCAGTACATACTGTCGAAAATCGTTCATCACCTTTCGGTGCAGTGCCTGGCCTAACGGCTTCTTTGCCTCAAAGCATGTTTTGATCAGAGGAACGGTCGCTTCGTCTCCCAGCGCCCATAGGAATTCCTCAAAATCCATCGGGAACATCTCAATGTGTTCCTCTTCCGAGGGAATGATAATGTTTTCGGTGTTTTTCTTCAGGCGAATCAACGACCCGGTTTCCAGATAGTCATAGCGCCCGTCCGCGACAAGATATTTGATCAGTTGCCGCGCTCGCGGGAACTGCTGCACTTCATCAAACACGATAAGAGACTCCCTTTTATAAAGAACGGTAGAGTAGAAAGCACTGAGTTTGGCAAAGAAAAGATCCAGATCGGCACTCTCATTGATAAAAAGGTCGAGAATATCCTGTGGCGCATTTCCGAAGTCAATAATGATATGGCTCTTATATTCCTGCTTTGCGAACAGTTCTGCGATATAGCTCTTCCCGACCCGTCGGGCGCCGTCGATCAGAAGCGCAGTTTGCCCGCTGCTTTTTTTCTTCCACGAAAGAAGCCCGTCATAGATCTTGCGTTTCAGCATATTATGATCCTCCAAACCGGTTTGTTGAGCTTATCATACCTTGTAATTCACGAAAAAGCAAGTTCAAAGAACGCGAAAATGCACGTAAAAGCAAGTATAACCATGTGAGATATGCACGGAAAGGCAATAATGCTGACGGGATATGCTCACCCTCGCCCTGCGGAAATATGATGCAAAGATGATGTATTTCTGATGTATAATATATGATCATATCCACTAAGGCGGAAGAATAAGTGATCAGAATACTTGCTGTAGATGATGAAAAACCCATACTTGAACTGCTGCGTCTGAGTCTTGGACGCTCAGGCTACCAATGTGATACGGCGCAGGACGGTGCGGAAGCGCTCAGGATGATAGAGCAGAATGAATACGACCTGCTTCTTCTCGATGTCATGCTCCCCGGGATCGATGGCTTTACGCTTATGGAATACATCGGTTCATCCGGCGTGCCGGTAATATTTATTACGGCGAAGGATGCGATAGCAGACCGCGTCCGCGGATTGCATCTCGGCGCGGAGGATTATATAGTAAAGCCGTTTAATATCCTCGAGCTGCAGGCCCGGGTCGAAGGAGTGCTGCGCCGCCATGGCAAGCTGGACAGCGTGATCAGAATAAACGGTCTGGAGATAAATACGCTGTCGATGCAGGTGCTTCGCGGCGGAGAGGAGCTTCAGCTGACGAGGAAGGAATATGAGCTTTTGCTGCTTTTCGCGCGCAATCCGGGGATAGTCCTGTCAAAGGACGTGATATACGAGAGGATCTGGGGCGGTGAATATCCGGACGCCACCAGGACGGTAGAGCTCCATATCCAGCGCATGAAGAAAAAGGCAGGATGGGAGGATTCTCTGAAGTCAGTGTACGGGATGGGCTACAGATTGTCCAGGGAGTCATGAGTTTTCATACAAAGCTTACGGTTACGATATTGCTGCTGATAGCCCTGTCATTCGGACTGGGAGGGATGCTTCTGATCTATACGTCCTTTGACGCGGTCCGCGGCAAGGAGTCTCAGGCTGCGCTGAGATCGTTCGAGGATACGCGGACGATGATCTGGCTGATGTACCGCTACAGCAGCGGCGAGGGCGAGGAAAGCCTGCGCGAGATCATGCGCGGGCTGGACGACGAGGGTTACGGTGACTGGATGGCTGTCAGCGTATACGACGGGGATGAGGTCCTATATACAGAAGGCCCCGCCGCCGCGCTTGCGGTAAAAGCAGAGCCGCCGGACGGAAATATATGCACGCTTTATCCGGTAAACGATGAAATGGGCCACGGGTTGGTGCTGACCGGAAACACAGTGGTAGAGCAACGCGAGATCTGTCTGTCAGCCAGATACGACCTCTCGGACGCGTATGAGGTCTACCGTGTAAACAGCCGGCTGTATCTGCTGATCTATGCCGTGATCATCTCTGTCGGGATCGCGGTCTCGCTGGTGCTTTCATCCGCGCTGACTAAGAGACTGAGGTATCTGACCAGCACAGCCAGGCGCATCTCGGGCGGAGATCTGAGCATCAGGTCCTGCCTGAAAAAAGGCGACGAATTCGGCAGGCTCTCGGCGGATCTTGACAGGATGGCGGATAATCTGCAGCAGAAAATAAACGAGCTGGAGGACAGGATAAAGAGCCAGGAAGCGTTTACGGGCGCGTTTGCCCATGAACTTAAGACGCCGATGACCTCCATAATAGGCTTTGCGGATATACTGCGGCAGGGCGATGTGGACGAAAGTACGCGTACCATGGCCGCAGACTATATCTATTCAGAAAGCAGGAGACTTGAGCGGCTTTCCTTTAAGCTGCTGGATCTGCGGATGATCAAAAAAGACGAGCCGGTAATGAAAAAGACTGCTATCACGCCTTTTCTGAAGGACGCGTGCAGGATGCTCGCTCCGGTGCTTAAAAAGCGGAATGTGGAGCTTCATGTTCATTCCGGCGGCGGGTCCGTCCTCATGGAGCCGGACCTTATGCGTTCCCTGATCTACAATCTCATAGACAACGCATCAAAAGCGATAGACGGAAAGGGCAGGGTAGATGTCGAAGGGCACGTATCAGAGTCCGGCGCTGTTTTTACCGTGCGCGACAACGGACGCGGCATGGAGGCGGCGGAGCTTTCCCATATTACCGAGGCTTTCTACAGGACCGATAAAAACCGCTCGCGCAGTCAGGGCGGCGTGGGCCTTGGCCTTGCTCTGTGCAAAAGGATAGCCGAGCTTCACGGCGGCAGCATTTCATTTGAAAGCGCTCCGGGAGAGGGAACCACAGTCACGGTGGAGATAAAGACCGGAGCAGGTGCAGGCGGCAGGGTAAGCACCGGCGAAACCGCAGTAGAAAAGAGCGGCGGCCCTGCCGGCACCGCAGCTGATGCGGCGATGGAGGAGAAGCTATGAGGCGAAAGAAATATGTGCTCATCGTGCTCCTGACCGTACTTACGATCGCTGCCTGTGCGCTGCTTCCGTGGATCATCGAAAAAATAGACGATGCCAGCCGGTCTCCGTGGACCGAACCGATCAGAGAAATAGAGATGCACGCCGAGGGGGATGCTGCCGCAGATCTGACTTTAAGCGAGAAGCTGATTATTTTTTCCATGGAGAGCTTCTACGAGCTCGGCAGCTTCTACGGCGGCAGCATCACGATGGAAACCGGTGAACATGATACCATTGCCGGACTTGAAACGATTTACGGGTATGTGGACAGGATACTTTCCGGTCTTCGCGAGACAGGGATATTTGACGGTATTTCTTTGCCTGAAGGAGTAATATCCTTCAACAAATGCTACGGGTTTGAGAGGAACAGCCTTGCAGACGGCTTTATTTTCTGGGATGTGGCGATCTTGTTTGAGAATTACAGATGTGTATACCTGATTATCGATGATGAAACAGGAGTGCTGATGATGTGCGCGATGGATTTTTCATATCCCGGAACCGTAAAAAACATAAATCCGATCGGGCACAGCAGCGAGATGCGCGACTGGTTTCTTCAGAATCTCGGAGAGCTTCCGGGAGGCCGGCTGCTGGATCTGACGGAAAAGGAACAGACACGGTACGGGTATGAGTGGAACGACCCCGCCGGCGGTTCCAGAATCATAGATATCGAATTCTCCGATACGACCTTTACGGCAATGCTTTCAAGATATATATCATCTGGTAAGTATTATACCATAGGTGAGTAAAAGAAGATGGTCTATGATGAACCGTAAGCCTTCGGTGATCCGCTTTGGCGCCGATGTTCTACTGTAAAAAAGATTCATCCATGATGCATTTTGTATCTGGCCGTGATGCAGTCATTTTCTAAAATCAGAGCAGAAGATGACCGCATGCGGCCTTTTTCCTCGCCGCGGTCGGAAAAAACGGAGGATAAACGAATGGATGGAGTAATTGAAATACTTGAAGAATTGCGGCCTGACGTTGATTTTACCGCGGAAAAGGAACTCGTGACCGCCCGTGTTCTGACTTCTTTTGACCTGATCTCTCTGGTCGGGGAACTTAATGAGACGTATGATATAGACATATCGGCTGTTGACCTGATTCCGTCAAATTTCGATTCGGCCGAAGCTATCGCTGCGCTTGTCCGCAGGAAACAGGAGGAATGATGAAGGCGTCTGATGAATGCGGCGGCCGGGCTGTATCCGCCGGAAACGCCGGCTGCGATTTTGCTACTCCGGCCTACGTCTTCGATGAGGCGGCTTTTTTGACGAGAGCGGGGGAATGCCGCGATGCGATCAGCGCAGGCGTGAAGCTGTGCTTTTCGATGAAAGCAAATCCGTTTCTGCTGAGGATCATGCCGGATGTGATCGACAGTATCGAGGTCTGCAGCCCCGGCGAGCTTACGATATGCGAGAGGGCCGGTATCGGCATGGACCGGGTGATCTATTCGGGAGTATGCAAGGGAATCGTCGATATCCGGCGTGCCGTCGCGGACGGTGTATCGGCGGTGACTGCCGAGAGCCCGTTTCAGTTCGAGACGATCTGCCGTGCGGCGAGAGAGTGCGGACGGACGGTGGACGTTCTGCTCAGGCTTACTGACGGGAGCCAGTTCGGAATGGATATAAGCGAGCTGACTGCGATCATCCGCGGCAGGGATTCTCATCCTGAGGTTAAAATAAGAGGTATTCACTATTTTACCGGGACTCAGAAACGCAGTACGGAAACGGTGGTCAGACAGCTTTTGATGCTGGAAAAGCTGATCGTAAGCCTGCAGGACGAGACCGGCTTTGAGACGGAGCGGCTGGAGTACGGCCCCGGACTTGACGCGGAGTACTTTGCGGAAATAAGAGCGGAATGCAGGACAGAGTGCTGCTCCGGAGGAAAGGAAACCGGCGATAGGCCTGCGGGCGCGGAGAATATCGGGGCGGACCCTGGGCCCGGATCCGCTGACCTGCATGATATTGAGCTGGAGAGGCTGCGCGCTGTCGCGCCCGCTCTCAGACGGCTGTCTGAGATCACAGATGTGACTATAGAGATCGGGCGCCTTCTGGCCTCGTCCTGCGGCACCTACTATACGACGGTATGTGACACAAAAGTCAACAAAGGTGTGAACTACGCAATTTGCGACGGCGGGATCCACCAGATGAGGTACGGCGGGCAGCTGCAGGGAATGCGCAGGCCTGTGATGTCCGTTCTGCGAGACGGAAGCCCGATAGAATGCGCTGACGGAGAGGATAGCGGTGGGGTCTGGACCCTGTATGGAAGCCTTTGCTCGACCGCGGATATATTTGTGAGGGATGCGCAGATGCCACACCTGCACAGGGGAGATATGGTCGCCTTTTATAATACGGGTGCGTATTCCGTGTGCGAGGGTATGGCGCTTTTCCTGAGCCGCGAACTGCCACAGGTTTGGCTCAGGACGCGGGATGGCAGCCTCAGGCTGCTTCGTGAGAAGACGGAGACAAACAGCTTAAATTATTAATTTTAAGTACGTCATCATAAAACATTTCTGCTACTCCCCCGGGTGTTTTTGGTGTATATTATAGCATTGAAAAGCATTTGAGAAAACGCCTGAAAGTGATGTGCTGAAAGAACCGAAAGCAAATCGTATCAAAACAGAGCCTGGGAAAAAGTGATTTCGTATACCGTTGTCAGATCAAATAGAAAAACGCTTGCACTGCAGGTGCGGCCTGACGGTGTTACCGTGCGTGCGCCGCGGCGCTGCACCGATGCGGAGATAGAAAGGTTCGTGTCTTCACGAACCGAATGGATCGAAAAGACCCTTACAAAACTAAAAATGCGGCGGCAGCGCCTGGAAGCAGTCGATCCTCTGTCGGAGGAGGAACTGCGCTCCATCCGTGCCGAGGCCCGGCGCGTAATACCGGAGCGGGTAAAATACTACGCGTCACTGGCAGGAGTTACCTATCGAAGCATTACGATCAGACTCCAGCGCACCCGCTGGGGAAGCTGCAGCTCACGCGGGACACTGAGCTTTAACTGCTTGCTGATGCTGACCCCGCCTGAGGTTTTGGACAGCGTAATCGTGCATGAACTGTGCCACCTTAAGGAGATGAATCATTCAAAGCGCTTCTATGAGGAAGTCCTTCGTATTTATCCCGATTATTACCGATGGAACAAATGGCTCAGGGAAAACGGCGACGTGCTCATGCGCCGCGCGAGGGGAGACGCTTAGCGGCAGAGGGAGAACATAGGCCGAATCGGAAACGGCGCACCTCACCTCATCACCACGCTGGTCTGAGCTCCGATGGTAAGCACTGATCCGGAGAGAAGCGCGCCTCCGGGGCCGATATATGCCGCGAGGCTTATACCTGAAGCATTCATAGCAGAGATTTCGCTGACGCCGGAGAGATCCAGTGTCAGTTCTTCTGCAGTCGTATTGTGAATGACGCACACGCTCCGGCCCTGCCATTCAGAGATAAAGCCGCCAAGTTTCGTGCCGCCCAGTGCGAGCGATGTATAAGTGCCCCTGGCGATCTCGGGGTTTGCGTTTCTGATCATCAGCAGCTTCTTATAGTAGGAGAGCAGACTGTCCGGATCGGAGAGCTGTCTTGCTACGTCGGTATCGGCCTGCTTCGACGAGTCATAAGTCGTTCCGGTGGGGTCCTTTACAGTATCGCCGTCGCCCCAGAGCATGGCCAGACGCCTGTTCGCATCGGTATTTGCGCCGCCGCGGGATCCTTTCATGCCGATCTCTTCACCGTAGTAGATAAAGGGTGAGCCCGGGGAGAGCAGGTATAGATTCGCAGCAACTTTCATATTGCCGCTGGATACAGTGAGAAAGCCTGCAGCGCGGTCCATGTCATGATTGGAGATGAACGGTACGATCGTGGCGTCCTCGCGCATCGCCGTGACATTCTTCAGATATTTGTCCACATATGAGGTCAGGCGCGTGGCGTCGCGGTGGTTCGCAGTTTCTGCCAGCAGACCTCCGGACTGCGCGATAGAGAAATCAAAGCAGTTCAGCGCGGGGTAGTATATATCGGTGATCCCGTCCGCATCCCAGACCTCGGCTACGGCGTAGACGTCGCTCTTTACGGCGCGAAGCTCGCTCATGTACCAGCTCCAGAATTCTGCACTCGCGGGATTGTCTCCGAGATAGATATATTTGGCCGCGTCAAAGCGGAAGCCGTCGACGCCCATATCGAGGTAGTATTTTGCGACGTCCAGCACAGCCTCGCGCACACCGGCGCAGTCGTAATTAAGCTCGGGCATGTCACCGGAGAAATTGCATTCACAGTAGATATCGGTGCCGGAGACTTTTTCAAATATGCGCCCCGCGGGAGCGGTCTCGCCCTCGGTATAGGTGCTGTAAAAATCATAGTAAGGGCTTTCGGTATCGCCCTGACGCCTGGCAAGGACGAATGCGGAATACCATGAATTGCGTTTAGCGGTATGATTGATCGGCATATCGAGGATCAGCTTTACATTCCTCTCGTGACAGAGCGCGATCAGCTCCTGAAGATCCTCCATAGTCCCGAAATCAGGATCTATGCTGTAGTAATCGGCGACGTCATATTTGTGATAAGATGGGGAGGAAAAAATAGGCGTCAGCCACAGACCTTCCACACCAAGGCTCTTTCCGGATGCGGGATCGCCGTCGCTAAGATAGTCCATGCGCTCGATAATGCCTCGCAGATCGCCGATACCGTCGCCGTTTGAATCAGAGAAGGATCCCACGAAGATCTCATAGAAGACCCTGTTATTATCATCACAGACGTAGCTCATATCCATTCCGTCGCTGCTGATGGCGATCTCACCGCCTGCAGTCCCTTCCGTAGTATTTTCGGCGCCTGCTTCGCTGCCGTCAGGCGCAGCGTCGGTAATCACGCCGTCTAAGCCGTCGCCCTCAGAAGAGTTTGTATTTGTGCTCCCTGCAGAGCAGGCGGTGATGGTCAAAAGCGTTGCGGCGAGCAGCAGAGAGATGATTTTTTTCATTATTACGGCCTCCTTTTCCGGATCGTCCACAGCAATTCTACGGGAAAGATACATCGCCTGTCAAGCCCCGCACCGGATCAAACGACAGTCATACAATCTCATTTGTGATAATAATACTCAGGCCTGAAAAGGGAGGAGGAGCATATACTCTCCGCTAATTGATTTTAGGGCGGGCTCGTGATAAGATTGCCGTATGAAACAGAAGGTAGAGTTATATCCCGAGGGCGAAAAGTCACGCCTGAAGCGGAAGACCAAAGTCTGGACCATCATCACGGCGGCAGCGGCAGCGCTGGTGCTCGTTTGCTGCATAACCCTGTGCGCCCTTGCGGATACGGTGAATGCCGCGCGTATGGAGCGCATCTGCTGCCTGGTCAGCGGTGCAGGCGGCTGCGCGGTCATCTTTCTATATACTCATTTTGTTCTCGGCAGCCGCCGGATGGCGCGGCATTTGGATACTCTGCAGGATGAAGAGATACAGGCCGTCAGCGGAAGGGTGACGATGGCCCCGGGCCGCATCGCGATCAGCGGCAGCATTACGGTCAGGACCCTTCACGTCGCCCCGGAGAAAAGCCCTGAGCGCGCCGGAGTAAATGACGATCCGACCGGCAAGGACAGTTCCGCGGCAAAGCGGGTGAGCATCAGTGCAGAGAAGGTACGTCTCCTTCCACCTCTTCCTGCCCGGCTCACGCTTTATACAGTACACGGATACGCGGTATCATACGAGGTGCATGATGAGACGGATTAGAAGATTCTTTTCAAGTGCGCCCAAATATCTGCTGTGGATAGTTCTCTCTACAATGTTCTGGATGTGGATATTCACTATCGTTACTGATACTTCCGCAGAAAAAAAAGTGACGCTCTTTGCGGACGTGCCGGCGCTCGCCGACCCGCAGCTAGCCGGCGCTCTCGAGGAATCCATGCCTGAGGGGATACGGATGGTAAAGGCGCACAGCTTTTCATACCTTATGTTTGACGATCTTTCGCTGAATGCGGCTGATATCTATATAGTTAAGTCTCAGGATATCGTAAAGTACGCACAGTACTTCCAGCCGGCAGACCAGGATTGGGCTAAGGCAAAAGCAGATACGCTTCAGCCTTCGGAAGATATCATATATGCTATAGACGGCGTGCCATACGGAGTGAAGGTATATGACGCCGATACCGGAGAGGGCGCAGCAAAAGGCTTCGTAATGTACGTTGAAACAGCGTCAGGCGCTGTTTCTTCTGGAAGTGCGGCTGACGATAACGCGGCTGACAGCATGGAGCCCGTTCTCACGGACTATTATCTCTGCTTTGGCATAAATTCCATTCACTGCGGCCTCCGGGATACGGCGGCTTATGATATAGCCGACGCGTATCTCGCGCTGCCGTAGCCGTGCAGAGATCCCGGAATAATCCCGATAACAACAGCTTGACGACTATATATTTTATAATCCCGGAGGTCCTTATGAAAAAAAGAATACTGAGTTTGTGCCTGGTATGCGCATTCGCGCTTGGATGCTGCTCTTTTGTGCTCGGAGGCTGCGGCGGTGCGCAGGACGGGGCATCTGAAGGCTCTTCGGACGGCGCAGGCGTGATGACCGATGATGCGGCCGGCACTGCCTATGAGCCTGTTCCAAGCGATACGCTTTACGTGAAACAGGTCGTCGATCTGCCCGACGGTTTCATATACGGTATGGATATCTCATCGGTCCTTTCCGAAGAGGAGTCCGGTGTGGTATACCGCGGATTTGACGGAAACGAGCAGGATATCTTTATGACGCTGGCTGAGGCCGGAGTGACACACATCCGCGTCCGGGTGTGGAACGATCCTTTTGACGCGGAGGGTCACGGCTACGGCGGAGGCAATGTGAACGCCGACCGCGCTGCCGAGATAGGAAAGCGCGCCGCGGCCTGCGGTCTGAAGCTTATAGTCAGCTTCCATTACTCGGATTTTTGGGCTGATCCGAAGAAGCAGATGGTTCCTAAGGCCTGGAAGGGCATGGAGATAGAAGAGAAGTCCGATGCGCTCTATGAATATACAAAGGAATCCCTGCAGACGATAGCGGATGCCGGTTCCGATATTGATATTGTCAGCATCGGCAACGAGACAAACGGCATGCTCTGCGGAGAAAAACGCTGGGCGGGCATTCTCTCGCTGATGACCGCCGGCTCAAAAGCCGTGCGCGAGACCTGCCCCGGTGCGCGCATCGCGGTGCATTTTGCAAATCCCGAGAATTCCGAATCCTATGCCGACTATGCATGGCGGCTGGACTACTACAGTCTTGACTATGATATCTTTGCCAGCTCATACTATCCCTTCTGGCACGGTACTCTGGAGAATCTGTCTGCAGTCCTGAAGAATGTCCACGATACCTACGGCAAGGACGTCATGGTCATGGAAACTTCATATGCTTTTACTTCGGAGGACAGCGATTTTAACGGAAATACCATATCCGACGGTGGCGGTATTGTGAAGGATTATCCCTTTACCGTACAGGGCCAGGCCAATTCCGTAAGGAACGTCATAGATACCGTGGCCCATACGCCCGGCGGCATCGGAGTATGCTATTGGGAGGGTGCGTGGATCACCGTAGGCGGCGCGGGCAGAGAAGAGAACGAAGCCCTCTGGGAGCAGTACGGCTCCGGCTGGGCGAGCAGCTATTCGGCCGCCTACGATCCTAATGATGCGGGCAAATACTATGGAGGAAGCGCCGTGGATAATCAGGCGCTCTTTGATGCGGATGGCTATCCTCTCGAGTCGCTTAAGGTCTTTGGACTTGTCCGCACGGGCAACGACGCCAAGGTCGTGCCCGACGCTCTCGAGGATACGAATCTGCAGGTGGATCTGGCGATCCCCGTGGAGCTTCCCGCGACTGTGAACGCCATCATGACCGACGATTCCAGACAGGCGATGGAGGTGACGTGGGATATCACGGAGACCGAACTTTCCGCCATGAATACGAACGGCGTCGCAAAATACGAGGTTCTCGGACAGGCAGGAGGCATGACTGCTCACTGCTATATATCCATGATTGAATACAATTATCTTGATAATTACAGCTTCGAGGACGGTGTGGAAGGCGCGTGGGTGATCAATGACATCGGAGGCGCAGACGAGCTTAAACTCGAGAACAAAGCTACCGATTCCATGACGGGTGACTGGCATTATCATTTCTGGAGCGGCAAGCCTGACAGCGTGGAGTCCACACTTGAACAGGACGCTGCCGTCCCTGCCGGCAAATACAAGTTCACGATCTCCATAATGGGAGGTGACGGTGGCTTGACCGACATATACGCATATGTGAAGATCGGTGATGAGATCGTGGCCCGCGAGCCTCTTGCCATCACCCAGTATAATGAGTGGCATACGGCCACCGTGCATGCGGAGTATGCTGATACGGGATCGCCGTTTACGGTGGGTATCTACGTAAAATGTGCGGGCGAGGGAAGCGGTGCCTGGGGCAAGATCGACGATGCGCTTCTTAATTCCGAAAGCGATTGATTCGATTCGTTTTCATTTATTAAAAGTGCTTCGGATGCCTTGCCCGGGACAAAAATAGATATTGAAAAAAAGATAGTAAAGTAGTATAACTAATTATCAGATGTTTTGAATGGGGGTCTTTGGCTCCCGTCAGACACCGAAAGGGCTTTATGCCTATAGTTTTACTTTCCAGAGGAGGAAAATGTTATGAAAATGAAGAAGTTTATCGCTCTTTTCATCGCAGCTGCTATGGTATTTGCACTTAGCGCCTGCGGCGGAAGCGATGACAATGCCTCCACTCCTGCAGCTTCCGACGGTGCCACCCAGGCATCACAGGAGCAGCAGAGCGGAAGCTCTGAACTGGCAGGAACCTACGATATTACCGTATGGATGCCCGATGCGATAGTCGATCTGACCAAGAAGATGATCGACGACTTCAACGCTTCCAACGAGTACGGTATCGTATTCAATCCTACCATTGAGGCAGTTGGAGAGGGCGACGCCGCTACGCAGATGATTACCGACGTAGAAGCCGGCGCTGATATCTTCAATTTCGCTCAGGATCAGTTTGCCCGTCTCGTACAGGCAGGCGCTCTGTCCAAGCTTGGCGCTCAGGCCGGTGAGACTGTCTCTGCAGGCAATGATGCCGGCGCCGTCAAGGCCGTCACCATCGACGGTGAGCTCTATGCTTATCCCGAGACCGCTGACAACACCTACTTTATGTATTATGACACCTCTGTCATCCCCGAGGCTGACACAGAGGATCTGGATGCTATTATCGCTGACTGCGAAGCCGCTAACAAGTACATTGCGTTCCAGCTTCAGGATTCCGGCTGGTATGCAGCTTCCTTCTTCTTCGGAGCAGGCTGCGTATCCGAGTGGGCTACTGATGTGGATGGCAACTGGTCTGTTAACGACGACTTCAACAGTGACAAGGGCCTTATCGCTATGAAGGGCATGAACAAGCTCATGACCTCCCCTATGTTCCTGAACTCCTCCAGCGCTGCCGATCTTGATGCAGGCGCTGCAGTAGTCATTTCCGGTACTTGGGATTCCACCACTGCTAAGAGCATACTCGGCGACAAATTCGGCGTCACCGATCTGCCTCAGTTTACGGTGGACGGCACCAAGTATGATCTGGTTTCCTTCAGCGGCTACAAACTGATGGGCGTTAAGCCCCAGACCGACGCCACCAAGGCTGCCGCTCTTCATCGTCTGGCTCAGTATCTTACCAGCGAGGCTGCTCAGCTCGAGCGTTTCGAGGCTGTAGGCTGGGGTCCCGCGAACACTGCCGCTCAGGCCTCCGAGGCTGTACAGGCTGACGAGATCCTTGGCGCTGTCATCAAGCAGAATGCCCATTCCGTAGTTCAGGGTCAGGTCCATGACTCCTGGTGGAATATCATGAAGGCTGTCGGCGAAGGCGCAAAGAACGCCAAGTCCGATGACGAGCTCAAAACTGTTCTGGCTCAGTATGACACCGCTATCGAGGATCTTAAGAACCTCTCCACCGATCCTATCTTCGTAGGCGCATGGAACGGCTGGGACAACACCGATATGGGCGTTGCTCTTGCCGGAGAGGGCGATGAGCTCTCCATCACTCTGACCGTTGAGCAGAGCGATTACATGGGAGGCCGTATCGTTACCTGCGGTACCTGGGAGACCGACAAGGGCGCTGCTCAGGTCACCACAGGCGCTGATCTCATCGATGTCGCAGGAGCCGGCGATGACAACAACATCGTCTTCCTCGCACCCGGTACCTATACCGTTACTCTGAATACCGCTACCGGAGAGATCTCCATCACTCAGTAAAATATCAATTCCGGGTATGCCGCGCCTGCAGTGGCACGGCTGCCCGGATTCCAGATTGAAGCCGGCCTCCCCGGCTTCAATCTTTATAATGCATCACATCCGAGGAGCTTCCTATGAAAAAATACAGCGATCTGGAATACCTGAAGCTATCTAAATGGCAAAGGTTTCTTCACAAAATCGCGAGCTTCTTTGCCTCCATCCCCCGGAGTCTGAAAAACGCGGGGCTTGCGATAGTAAATTTCTTCAAGAATATTTTTCTTGCCATTGGACGTGAAATCAGCGACATCTGCACGACCTTTGTAAAAGGCGACTGGAAGACAAAGATATCCTACGTGATCATGGGCTTCGGCAACTGCGCCAGAGGCCAGATCCTCAGAGGACTTCTTTTCTTCCTGTTTGAGCTGGTGTTTATTTTCTATATGTTCATCGCCGGAATCATCTTCCCGGGCGGTCACGGCGGCGCGTACTGGCTCAGTATGCTGCCGAGCCTGGGCCTTATAGGTCCTCACGAGGAATACAATATGGTCCTCGATTCCTATACTACGGTCTACGGCGACAACTCGTTCAAAATCCTGCTCTACGGCGTACTTACGATCTTCTTTATCATCGCATTTATTTACACCTGGAGACAGAATATCAAACAGAACAAGATAGCAGAGCAGATCCTCCGCAGCGGCAAGCCGCTTAAGAGCGGCAAACAGGACCTGCATTCTCTCGTGGACGATCAGTTCCACAAGACTCTGCTGGCTCTGCCCATGACGGGCATCATAGTCTTTACCGTACTTCCCATAGTCTTTATGATCCTCGTAGCCTTCACGAACTATGACGGTACGCATGACGGCTATAACAACAGCCTCTTCACCTGGCAGGGTCTGGAGAACTTCCGCACGATGCTCTCGTGGTCCGGCAGCGGAAATCAGGTCTACTCTGCCACGTTCGGAGAGATCCTGACATGGACGCTGATCTGGGCATTCTTCGCCACGTTCACGAACTATTTCCTCGGAATGTTCGTGGCCATGATGATAAACAAAAAGGGTATCAGGATCAAAAAGGTCTGGCGTACGATCCTCGTTCTGACGATCGCCATACCACAGTTTATCTCGCTCCTGTATGTATCAAAGATGTTCGCAAAGAACGGCATCATAAACGGTATGCTGCTCGACTGGAAATGGATCACCTCACCTATTCCGTTCTGGGAGGATCCCACTCTGGCGCGCATCATGGTCATAGTGATCAATATCTGGATAGGTATTCCTTATCTGATGCTGATCGCTACCGGTATCCTGATGAATATTCCTCAGGACCTTTACGAGTCCTCCAGGATCGACGGCGCCGGTCCCTGGAAGCAGTATACAAAGATCACCCTTCCCTACATGCTCTTTATCACGGGACCGTATCTGCTGACGAGCTTTACGAGCAACATGAACAACTTCAACGTCATATACCTGCTGACGGGAGGTGCGCCGACGAACGTCGCGGCATCCTCGGCGGCAGGCTCGGTAGGTTTTACGGACCTGCTTATCACCTGGCTCTTCAAGATCACTACAGGTGAGGGTGCGCAGTACTACATGGCATCCGTCGTCGGTATCCTCGTATTTATAGTGGTGGCAGTCATCTCACTGGTAGTCTACGGATTACTGCCCTCGATCAAGAATGAGGAGGATTTCCAGTGATGAGTACAAAAGGAACCAGGACCCATATGGGCCTCAAAGCCCGCAGCAGGATCAGCAATACTGTCATCTACGTTCTGCTCGTCATTATGAGCGTTGTCTGGCTGATCCCCTTTATCTTTATCGTGCTTCAGTCCTTCCGTATAGAATCCACCTGGCAGGTCGGATATATTCTCCCGCAGAAGTGGGGCTTTGACAATTATCTCGCCCTATGGAACACGGACTTCAAGCAGTGGTATCTGAACACCTTTATTATTGCTCTGGCGGTGGCGGTGCTCCAGACGATCATCGTCCTGTGCATGAGCTATACCCTGTCCCGTTTCCGCTTCAAGATGCGCGGACCGCTGATGCGCTTTATGCTGATCCTCGGGATGTTCCCCGGAATGCTTACCATGATCATCCTCTACCGCGTGCTTAAGGATCTGGGTCTTACCCAGGCAAACGCGGTGCCGGGACTGATCCTTGTGTATATCGCTTCCTCCGGTATGGGCTATTATGTATCAAAGGGCTTCTTTGATACGATCCCCAAGTCTCTGGACGAGGCGGCCAGAGTGGACGGTGCGACCCGTCTGCAGGTCCTGACCAAGGTCATCCTGCCTCTGGCTAAGCCCATAGTCATCTATACTATCCTGACAGCCTTTATGGCTCCATGGGGAGATTTCGTTTTTGCCAGATACGTTTCGTTCGGTACTTCGGCGGGCATGAACGTGGCAGTCGGTATGTACAGCTGGCTGCAGCAGGACATGATCAGTCAGAGATACACGATGTTCTGTGCGGGCGGCGTGATAGTCGCGATCCCGGTCACGATACTGTTCATGTGTCTGCAGAAGTATTACGTAGAAGGCGTTACCGGCGGTGCAGTCAAAGGCTGATAATAGGAGGAAACTGAAATGGCAAGTGTTAAATTAACCGGAGTCAAAAAAATATATGACAACAAGGTCGTAGCCGTACACGACTTCGATCTGGAAATCAAAGATAAGGAGTTTGTCGTCTTCGTCGGCCCCTCCGGCTGCGGCAAGTCCACCACCCTGCGTATGATCGCGGGACTTGAGGAGATAAGCGAGGGCACTGTGGAGATCGACGACGTGGTCGTAAACGATCTTCAGCCCAAGGACCGCAATATCGCGATGGTCTTCCAGAACTACGCGCTGTATCCCCACATGACGGTATACGATAATATCGCGTTCTCACTGAGGCTCCAGAAACTTCCCGAGGATCAGATCTACGAGAGAGTTACGAACGCGGCCGAGATCCTCGGTATCACCGAGTACCTGATGCGCAAGCCCAGAGCCCTGTCGGGCGGCCAGCGCCAGAGGGTAGCCATCGGACGCGCCATGGTGCGCGATTCAAAGGTCTTCCTGATGGACGAGCCCCTTTCAAATCTGGACGCCAAGCTCCGCAACCAGATGCGCGCTGAGATCATCCTGCTCCGTCAGAAGCTGGATACGACCTTCATCTACGTTACCCACGATCAGACCGAGGCCATGACGCTCGGCGACCGTATCGTCATTATGAAGGACGGCTACATCATGCAGGTCGGCAGTCCTACGGAGGTATTCGAGAAGCCTGCGAACCTCTTTGTCGCAGAGTTCATCGGTGCTCCCAAGATGAATATCATCAAGACCGAGGTCACCGAGGAGGGCGGCAGATACTTCGTGCATCCTTTCGGTGTGAAGATCGAGGTGGACGGAGAGAAGGGCGAGCTTCTGCGGGAAAAAGGCATCAAAAACCGCAAGGTTCTGCTGGGCGTCAGACCTGAGCACATCGTTCTGGCAAAGGACGGCGGCATCCCCGTCACTCTGGAAGTAAACGAAATGATGGGTTCAGAGCTTCACCTCCACGTATATACCGAGGATCAGACGAGACTTATCGTCCGCGTTCCCACCATCGATCTGGAGAAAGAGGAGAGGGAGAATCTCGTCGGAGGACATCGCCTCGGCATCACCTTTGAGGGTAAGGTCATGCACTTCTTTGATCCTGAAACCGAAAAGAATCTGATCTTCTGATCTTTTTATTGACAGGAAGCAGCCGACGGAATAGAATCTCTGCCGGCTGCTTCTCTTTGCGGAGAAACAAACAGAAAGGAAACAATATGGATCAGTTTATAGTTAACATCGTGCACAGGCCGGAAATGGTGCCTGAGTATGCGGAAAAGGTCACCGGCCATGGCAGGAGCGAGGACCTGGGGCGCAAGGCGCTGCTGACCGAGAGTCTGGATATCTTTAAGACGCAGCAGGAATGCGCCCACAAAAACGGTCTGAAGACTACCATTCAGATGACCTATGCGAGCCTTTTTAACGAGGAGGCCGTGCAGCTGGCAAAGGAGCACCATGAGAAATACGGCGATGAAATCGCACTCACGCTCCTGGGCTTGCCCTGCGAGCAGTTCAGAGAGAAATACCGGACCAAGGATTTCTGTATCTGGATGTTCTCCATGGAGGATAAAGAGGCCATCGTCAGGGACGTTTTTGAAAAATTCCATGATGCATTCGGCTTTTATCCCGAATCGACGGGCTCGTATTATATGGACGCGGACCTGATCAATTTTATCAAGGCCGAGTATCCGTCCGTGAAGTGCGCTGTGGCCACCTGCTGGGAGGAGGGCCCGAAGGCTTATCACACCTGCAATAATTCCTGGTATACCTTTATGGACGGCGGTCCATGGGCACCGTGGATCCCGTCAAAGGTCAATACTCACGCGCCGGCATCCTGCGAGGCTGAGGATTCCGGTATCGTCGCTATCCCGCATCTCTCTCGTGACCTGCTGGCCTGTTATGACGGCAACGGCTCGAACTTCGGCACGCACCCGCAGAACGTGCTGCGCGGCATGATCTACGATACGAGTACCTGGGAGTATCCATACCTGTACAATCTGATCGATCAGTACCGGAGCCTCGCCAGATATAATAACGGTTACGCATATAACATGATGTTCGTCGGTCCCGGCTGGATGAACAAGATGGGTCGCTGGGAGCAGCCCTACGAGCTGCTCTTAAAGTCCTATGAGGACGGCTGCGCCTATTACGGAAAGCTTAAAAAAGAAGGCAGGCTCACTGATATGACGATGGCTGAGTTTGCTGATTACTACAGGGAAAAGAAGACCTATACGGAGCCTGAATGTGCGCTGTGGCGCGATATACTCTACGGCTCGGACAAGCAGCTTTTCTGGTACTGCGATCCGTATCTGCGTGCCTGTGTCAATATGGATCAGGGCGGCGCGATCGTCGATCTGCGGCCTTACGCTGCGAAGCTCGAGTGGCCTGTGGGCATCGGCACGCCTCATATACAGGATGCGAGCTATCCCTTCCTGATACAGGAAAAATACCGCGCCGGGTACTTTACCCACTACGCGGGAGAGGGAACGGTGCGTTCTGCAAAGGTCTGCTGGAACGGCGAGGAGGTGGATCTGTGCCTCTGCCGTACAAAAGCGCATTTTTCGACGGGTGACGGAGAAAAAGTGCTTACGATGGATCCTGTGGAGATCGTCTTTGATGGAGGACTTCGGGTCACGCTTCAGACTACGGTGACCTTCCCGGAGGGCTCGGGCGAGATCCTTCATACCAGAAAAATCCTCTCCATGTCCGATCCCGGCGAAAGCGTTACGATCCGCGAGTATATGGTAGGCTGCTACGGTACTACGGAGTATACCGAGGATATGTCCTCACTGACGCTCAGGGTCAGCGCGGGAGAACAGACCGAGACGATCCCTTATGAGTACAAATGCCGCGAGGCAGCTCTGGATAATGCTGATGCAGTCAGCTGCACACTGCCCCCGATAAAAACGCTTGTCACAATGGAAGCGGACTGCGCAGCGCGCAGGGGCTTCGTGCGGGAGGGCTACGCTTTTTCACCCATGTTTACGCTGGGCTTTGACTGTGAAGTAAAGGAAAATGAGGAGGTGAGCACATGGCTCAGGCTGGAAAGGGCAGACTGAATTACAGGTGTCCGTCCTGCTTTATGCGGGATATAGATATGGATATGTTCTATGACAGCGAGCGCGGAGAGTATTACTGCCTGCGCTGCCAGTACCGCGGTGACGAGGCGGACGTGCTTGCAAAAAATGAGATGGCGCGTTTCCGCTACGGCGCGATGATGCGCAGATTCACTTTTGAGGATTGATAATGGACGGTTTTATCAGAGGAATGGATATATCGTCTCTGGCTGAGGTGGAGCGCTGCGGCGGCAGGTTCAGCCTGAACGGACACGAGGGGGATGTGCCGGAGATCCTGCGTGAATGCGGGACAAATCTGATAAGGCTCCGGCTCTGGCACGATCCGTACAGCGAAAGCGGCGAGCCTTACGGCGCCGGGACCTGCGATCTGGAAACGGTAATGGCTCTGGCAGCGAGGTGCCGCAAGGCGGATCTGCCCTGGATGCTGGATATACACTACTCCGACTTCTGGGTGGATCCGGGCAAGCAGTTCCCTCCAAAGGCGTGGAAAGGCTATGGGGTTGCCGAGCTGGAGAGAGCGGTATATGAATACACCCTCCAGACGCTCTGTAAGCTCGTCTCAGCCAATCTGACGCCCGCCATGGTACAAGTAGGCAACGAGACCACAAACGGCCTCCTGTGGCCCGCAGGAAAGCGTACGGAGAGTGCGTCGAAAGATGCGGCCGTGACGGGCGATACGTCAGGCGATGACGCGGGATCGGACGGTACTGACGGAGATGCCGCGATGACGAGGCTCATCAGCAGCGGGATACGCGCAGTGCGTGAGATACTTCCCGGCGTGCCGGTGATGATACATCTCGATAACGGCGGCAGCAACGCCCTCTACCGCGACTGGTTCGGCTCTTACTTTGCGCACGGCGGAGAGGACTTCGATATCATCGGTCTGAGCTACTATCCGTTCTGGCACGGGACACTGGACGACCTGCAAAAAAATATGAGTGATATGGCGGCGACCTATGGCAAGCCGATGATCGTCGTCGAGACCGCGACGGCTTTTACTCTGGAGGATTTCGTGATGGAAGGCTCTGCTGTCGGAGTGGACAGGAAACCCCTGCTGATAGACACAGAGCTGGCCTCTCATGTACCCTATGATATGACTCCGGAGGGACAGTGCGATTTCCTCAGGGATCTGTGCCGTGTGATCCGTTCGGTCCCCGGCGTTCTCGGGTATGGCTTTGTCTGGTGGGAGCCCGCGTGGATCCCGGTCCCCGGCAGCGGCTGGGGTACAAGGGCAGGCCTGGATTATATCGGCTCTGACGCTCTCGGCGGCAACGAATGGGCGAATATGTCGCTCTTTGACTACGAAGGCCGTGCGCTTCCCGCGCTGAAAAAACTGGGTGAGTTCTGACAGTATGGAAGTCAGAAGAGTTTTGACTGAAAAGCAGTTTAATGAGTTTTTACCGTTTAGGAGTTTCCGTTTATGAAAAAGTATATCGTTTTTGTTATGGCCGCGCTCCTTCTGGCAGGCTGCGGAGGCGATCAGGGCGAAAAGCCGGCCTACACGCAGATCAGCCAGGAAGAGGCAAAGGAAATGATGGCGCGGGACGACGGGCACGTCGTCGTGGATGTGCGCCGTCAGGATGAATACGACTCCGGACATATCCCCGGCGCGGTCCTGATCCCCAACGAGAGCATCGGAGGTGAGCGTCCGTCGGAGCTGCCGGATACGGAACAGGTCATACTTGTCTACTGCCGCAGCGGCAATCGCAGCAAGCAGGCTTCTCAGAAGCTGGCCGATCTCGGATATGTGAATGTATATGAATTCGGCGGGATCATGACCTGGACGGGCGACATCGTGACATCCGCTGACGAGAATGACGAGGAGACCGCGGACGACGCCGACCCGGAAAACTCTTCACAGGCTGAGGTACAAACACCGGCCCAAAGTGCAGGAACGCCCGAGCAGACCGAAGCCCGGACACCTGACCAGACCGCGGGAACGTCTGCGGATGATGAAGAAGAGTCAGAAACCGTACCGGAAGGAGAAAATGCAGGAATGACACTTTATATAGGCACGGAAGCTGTACCGGTCACCTGGGAAGAGAACGAATCAGTGGATGCGCTGAGGGAGCTTCTGCCTCTGACGATAGATATGTCGATGTACGGAGGCTTTGAACAGGTCGGCCGTATCGGTACGTCCATCGTCAGCAGTGACCGCAAGACTACGACGTCCTACGGGGACATTGTGCTTTATTCCGGTGATCAGATAGTCATTTTCTACGGCTCGAATCTGTGGTCATATACGCGCCTTGGACATGTCGATCTCACGCAGGAGGAGATGACCGCCCTCCTGGGGGAGAGCGATGTCACTATCAAGCTGGCCGCAGACTGAATGCGAGGATATGCCTGAAATGAAAAACCGTAATCGCTGACCGGCGGTTACGGTTTTTTGAAGATGCGGATCGGCGATGGCTCAGCATCCGCGGAAGTACTTTACTGCAGAGGCAAACAGACTGCAGTCGTAATTGCCGGGGACATTCACGTAGAGGCCGGCGCGGTTGCGCTCGGTATGTCCCATTTTGCCCAGAACGCGGCCGTCGGGAGAGGTGATGCCCTCGATACCGAGCACGGAACCGTTCGGGTTGAAAGGCAGGTCTTCTGTGGCGTTTCCGTCCATATCCACGTACTGGGTCGCGATTTGTCCGTTTCTGATCAGTTCGCTCAGGAGCTCGTTACCGGCTACGAAACGTCCTTCTCCGTGTGAGATGGGGACGCTCACTATATCACCGGGATGGAGCTGGGCGAGCCAGGGTGATCTGTTCGAGGCGATGCGTGTGCGGACGATGCGCGACTGGTGGCGGGCCACATTGTTAAAGGTCAGTGTGGGGCAGGTGTCATCTGTCTCGATTATGCGGCCGTAGGGCACAAGGCCGAGCTTGATCAGGGCCTGGAAGCCGTTGCAGATGCCGAGCATCAGGCCGTCGCGCCTCTCGAGGAGATCGGTGACCCCTTCGGCGACAGCGGTGTTGCGGAAAAAAGCAGTGATGAATTTCGCGCTTCCGTCGGGTTCATCGCCTCCGGAAAAACCTCCTGGAATAAAGACTGCCTGAGCGTCACGCAGCTTGCGGGCAAAACTGTCCACGGAACCGGCGATATCGTCGGAAGTGAGATTCCTCACGATCACGATCTCGGGCTCTGCGCCTGCTTCACGTACCGCTCTGGCGCTGTCGACTTCGCAGTTCGTGCCGGGGAAAGCTGGGATCAGGATCCTGGGCCTGGCGCATTTTACTGCGGGCACGGGATAAGACTGGGCATAAAAGCTCACGTTTTCAGGCTTTTTGCCGGTATTCTTTATACTGTTTCCGTAAACGGACTGCAGCTTGCCTTCGGAGAGCTGCAGCAGGTCGCTGAGGGCGACGCCTTCGCTGCCGCGTGAGATTCGGCCGCTGTCCGTCACTGTGCCGAGGATGACGGAACTGAAAGAGCAGCCGTGATCGGAACTCTGACTGTCCGCAGAGCCGTCGGCTTCACAGCCCTCCTTCATCTCCAGGATGAAGGAACCGTGGCAATATCCGAATATCTCCTGATCGGAGAGACTTTCATCAAAAGCAAAACCGAGTCCGTTGCCAAAGCCCATCTTCATGACGGCTTCCGCCGCGCCGCCGTGTCCCGGAGTATAGCAGGAGAGAACGCTTCCGCTCTGCATCAGAGCGTGCACATGCGAAAATAGGGCCTTGAGCGATCCTGCCGTCGGCAGTCCGTCCTCGCCGGTCACGGGCCGCAGCCATACCACCCGGCTGCCCGCGTGCTTGAACTCAGGGGAAATGATATCGCCGGCCTTTGCCATAGTGACGGCAAAGGAGATGAGCGTCGGAGGTACGTCCAGATTCTCAAAGGAACCGGACATGGAATCCTTGCCGCCGATGGCGCCGATACCGAGCTCCATCTGCGCGCGGAACGCGCCCAGAAGAGCGGAGAGCGGTTTGCCCCAGCGTGCGGGATCGTTTCTGAGCTTCTCAAAGAACTCCTGAAAGCTCAGATATACTTCGTCAAAAGATGCGCCGGTCGCGATAAGCCTGCTGACAGATTCGACGACGGCCAGGTAGGCGCCGTGGTACGGACTCTTCTCGGCGATCGCGGGATCATAGCCGTATGCCATGAGAGAACAGTCGTCGGTGATGCCATCCTCGAGCGGGATGAGATGAGCCATAGCCTGTACGGGAGTAAGCTGATATTTGCCGCCGTAGGGCATGAGCACACTGCCTGCGCCGATCGTCGAGTCAAAGCGCTCAGAGAGTTCGCGCCTGCTGCAGGTGGCGAGATCTCCGGCGATGGAGAGCATGTTTTCGGAAAATCCTTTGTTCACGGTCCTGTGCCACTCGCCGGGTGCGGCGATGGAGGCGCGGGCGTATTTCTTTGCTCCGTTCGAATTCAGAAATTCTCTGCTGATATCCACTATATTTCGCCCGTTCCAGTGCATTATGAGGCGCGGATCAGCCGTGACTTCTGCAACTTTGCAGACTTGCAGATTCTCGCTTTCTGCAATGGCGCAGAAGGCAGTGAGATCCTCTGGCGAGACGACTACGGCCATGCGCTCCTGTGATTCGGATATCGCCAGCTCCGTGCCGTCAAGACCGTCGTATTTTCTCGGAACAGCATTAAGGTCTATGGACAGTCCGTCTGCGAGCTCGCCGATGGCGACCGATACTCCGCCGGCGCCGAAATCATTGCAGCGCTTGATCATGCGGCATGCCGCGGCATTGCGAAAAAGCCTCTGAAGCTTGCGCTCCTCCGGAGCGTTGCCCTTTTGGACCTCAGCCCCGCAGGTCTCCACGGAGTGGGCATTGTGAGCCTTGGAAGAACCGGTAGCTCCGCCGATACCGTCGCGCCCCGTAGAGCCGCCCAGATACAGTACGCAGTCGCCGGGTGCGGGCACTTCGCGGCGCACGTTCGCGGCAGGCGCGGCTCCGAGCACGGCGCCGACCTCCATGTGCTTTGCGGCGTAGCCGGGGTGGTAGATTTCGTCGACTATCCCTGTGGCCAGACCGATCTGGTTGCCATAGGACGAGTAGCCTGCGGCGGCCGTGGTGACGAGCTTGCGCTGAGGAAGCTTGCCGGGCATGGTCTCGCTGATCGGTACGGTGGGGTCAGAACCGCCCGAAACCCTCATGGCGGCATATACGTATGAACGTCCGGAGAGCGGATCCCTGATGGCGCCCCCTATGCAGGTGGCAGCGCCGCCGAAGGGCTCGATCTCCGTGGGATGGTTATGTGTCTCATTCTTAAAAAGCAGCAGCCAGGGCTCCGATACGCCGTCCACGTCGATCTTCACCTTGACGGTACATGCGTTTATCTCCTCGGAGACGTCCATGCCGTCGAGCATACCGTGCTCACGCAGGTACTTTACGGCGATGGTCGCAAGGTCCATAAGGCAGACGGGTTTTTCGTCGCGGCCGAGCTCGTGCCTGACTTCCAGGTACTGTTCGTAGGTCTGCTGCAGCAGCTTGTCCTCAAAGGTCACGTCAGTGAGGACTGTGCCGAAGGTCGTATGACGGCAGTGATCGGACCAGTATGTATCGATCATGCGGATCTCGGTGATAGTGGGATCGCGGTGTTCTTCATCACGGAAATAATCTCTGCAGAATTCCGCATCGTCCGCGTCCATCGCGAGCCCGTACTCTTCGACAAAGGCTTCGAGCGCCCTGCGGTCCATCTCCCTGAAGCCCTCGAGAGTACGCACCGTAGTGGGTATCGCGTAATCTGTCTTTAGGGTGGAGGGCTTTTCCATGGCTGCCTCGCGTGCCTCCACGGGGTTGATGACGTATTTCTTGATCTCTGCGACGTCAGCGTCGGAGAGGTCTCCGTAGAGAGCGTAGACTTTCGCGGAGCGCACTGCAGGGCGGGCTCCGGTAGAGATGATCTGTATGCACTGTGCGGCAGAATCCGCCCTCTGGTCGAACTGACCGGGCAGATACTCCACTGCAAAGACCACGGCTCCGTCGAACTCAGGCTCGCTGCAGGCGATATCTACCTGCGGCTCGGCAAATACAGTGTATACCGCTTCGTCAAAGAGCTCCTGGGTGATATCCTCCGCATCGTACCTGTTGATCACGCGTACGCCGGTCAGCCCCTTCACTCCGAGGACCGATGAGGCGTCGGAGAGAAGTTTCGCCGCCTCGTTCGCGTATTCTTTTTTCTTCTCTACAAAGACCCGATATACCATATCAATTCTCCTTCGCCTTCAGAGCACGCGCGCCGATATCGCGGCGGTAGAATGCGTTCTGAAAGCTGATAGTTTCCGTGATCCGATAAGCCTCATCCACGGCGTCCTGCAGCGTGTCGGCTACGGCAGTCACACCGAGCACACGCCCGCCGCTGGTGACGAGCTTATCGCCGTCCTGTGCGGCGCCTGCCACGTAAACGTGTGGCATCGCCGCCTCCGGGATACTGATCTCAAAGCCTTTCTCGTAGGCGACGGGATATCCCTGTGAAGCCATGACGATACAGGCGGCGTTCCTGTCCGAGAATACGACCTCGGTCTGCGCGAGTCTGCCTTCGGTGACAGCCTGCATTACGGTGAGCAGATCGCTGGTAAGAAGAGGCAGCACTACCTGAGTCTCGGGATCGCCGAAGCGGCAGTTGTACTCGATGACCTTTGGTCCGTCTGCAGTCAGCATCAGACCGAAGTACAGACAGCCCTTAAAAGGCCTGCCTTCGGCCTTCATGGCCCGGATCGTGGGCATGAAGATAGTCTCCATGCATTGCTCAGCGATATCGGCGGTATAGTAAGGATTTGGCGCGATGGTGCCCATGCCGCCGGTGTTCGGTCCTTTGTCACCGTCAAAGGCGCATTTGTGATCCATGGAAGAAACCATGGGGACGAGCGTTTCGCCGTCTGTAAAGGCAAGCACGGAGACTTCGGGACCGCTGAGGAATTCTTCGATGACTATACGCTCGCCGCTCCTGCCGAATTTACGATCGCGCATCGCCTCGGTAATGGCGTCGCGGGCTTCCTGTCTGGTGCGGGCGATGGTGACGCCCTTGCCCAGCGCCAGCCCATCGGCCTTGATGACGGTAGGCAGCGGTGCGCTCTCGGCGTAGGAGAGTGCAGCTTCCATATCGTCAAAAGTCTCGTATGCAGCGGTAGGTATGCCATATTTTTTCATCAGATTCTTGGAAAAGACCTTGCTTCCCTCGATGATCGCAGCGTTTGCGCGGGGTCCGAAGCATGGTACTCCGACCGCCTCGAGCGCGTCTACTGCGCCGAGCACGAGCGGATCGTCGGGCGCGACTACAGCATAGTCCACGTCCTTTTTGACCGCAAAATCAACTATTCCGGCGATGTCAGTGGCTTTGATCGGGACACACGCCGCGTCCCGGGCGATGCCGCCGTTGCCGGGAAGAACGTAGATCTTGTGCACGGACGGGTTCTCTCTGAGTTTTTTTATTATGGCGTGTTCGCGGCCTCCGCCGCCTACGACGAGGATCTTCATAAATGTCTCCTTAGTTTGGCCGGCTCCGTCGGGCGGAGCGGTATCAGTGATCTGCGCGGCAGGTCATGACTGTGCATTATCAATGATGGAAAAGTCTCATGCCGGTAAATGCCATGACCATGTCATATTTGTTGCAGGTATCGATCACGGCGTCATCGCGGATGGAACCGCCGGGCTCTGCTACGTACTTCACGCCGCTGCGCCAGGCTCTCTCAATGTTGTCGCTGAAGGGGAAGAAAGCGTCGGAACCGAGAGCTACGCCGGTACGTGAGGCGAGATAAGCCTTCTGCTCCTCGACGGTAAAGGGCTCGGGGCGGCGCGTAAAGAACCTCTGCCATACTCCGTCGGCACAGACATCCTCCTCGTTCTGGTTGATATAACCGTCCACGGCGTTGTCGCGCTCAGGTCTGCCGATGTCATCGCGGAATGGAAGATCGAGCACTTTGTCAGCCTGACGCAGGAACCAGGTGTCGGCCTTGGAGCCGGCAAGCCTCGTGCAGTGGATGCGTGACTGCTGGCCTGCGCCTACGCCGATGGCCTGGCCGTCCACCGCGAAGCAGACGGAGTTGGATTGGGTGTATTTGAGCGTGATGAGCGAGACGATAAGGTCGCGGGCGGCTTCGTCGGTCAGCTTTTTGTTCTCAGTGACTATATTCGAGAGAAGCTCGCGGTTGATCTTGAAATTGTTACGGCCCTGTTCAAAGGTGATGCCATAGACCTGCTTGTGCTCCTGAAGCTCGGGGACGTAGTCGGGGTCGATCTGAACTATATTGTAGGTGCCTTTGCGCTTGGATCTGAGGATCTCGAGTGCTTCGGGGGTATAGCCGGGGGCGATGATGCCGTCGGACACCTCGCGTTTGACCATCCTGGCGGTGGTCACGTCGCACACGTCGGAGAGCGCAACGAAGTCTCCGAAGGAGCAGAGCCTGTCGGTGCCTCTGGCTCTGGCATATGCGCAGGCCAGCGGAGAGTCGTCGAGACCTTCCACATCGTCAGCAAAGCACGCTTTCTTCAGACGGTCGGAGAGCGGGATGCCCACCGCCGCGGAGGTCGGGCTGACATGCTTAAAGGACGTTGCCGCGGGCATGCCGAGGGCTTCCTTCAGCTCTCTGACAAGCTGATAGGAATTCAGTGCATCGAGGAAATTGATGTATCCGGGGCGGCCGTTAAGGATCTCCAGGGGGAGATCAGCACCGCCTTCCATATAGATCCTGGCAGGCTTCTGGTTAGGATTGCAGCCGTATTTGAGTTCGAATTCTTTCATGTGCGGGCTCCTTCTTTATAGTTTATTGCTTTTGTCATATGTCCCGTATCGGTCGGGGCAGGGTGAATCAGGCGTTTTTATTGATCAGGCGCTCGGTATACGCGCCGGTTGCGGGATCGACGCAGCGCACATAGAGTGAGATGCGGTTATCCTCGTTCAGACCGCGCCATAGGCTGTCGGTGAAGGCGTCGATATCGTCGCAGACGGCCACTCGCTCGGGCTCTCCCTGGAAAGTCGGGATGGGATCTCCGTCGCAGACGTAGGTGTGGATGAAATGTCCGAGGCCGGGGACTGCAGGATAGGACCAGGTGTATCTGGCGCAGGCGCTGCCCTCGCCGTCCACGCTCTTGAGGATGCTCATTTCGTAGCTGTGCAGGCCGCCCTCAAAGGTGATCATGCCGCTGATCCTGGGAGTGAAGTTCGGTGCGTCAGGCTCGAATTCGCGTTTGGTAAGGGCCTGTGTGAAGCTCTCACCGGCCGCGAGACCGTCGTATATCGTATCTGTCTGGTTGCCGTTCGTCACGATCAGATGATTCTGATAAGTACGGACCGCGGCGTAGATGATGAGGCTGGGATCCTGGACCTTTGACGCGTCAAAAGGCTCGGTAAAGACTTCGCCGTTCTTCTCGGTAAAGATCCTGTTGCGCGAGTTGGCGCTGCGTCCCATGATAAAATACGCGGTCAGAGCTTTGCCGGAGGGCGTCGTGCCCATGACTATGCCTCTGCCGGGATAAGTGTTGTCCCTGATGAGTTCTTCGATATCGTTTACTTTGTAGATGTCCATATCTGTTCCTTTCCGTATGTGATGTGCTGTGCAGGAAATCTGCAGCATAAAGGCAGCCGGCAGACCTCCTCAGCCGATGATCTCGCGGCTCACCTGTTCTACGGCGGCGGGCAGGAGCTTCCATTCCGCCTGGCGCATGACGCGCTGCTGCAGGATCTCGGGCGTATCGCCGGGGTACACGCGGACGGCTTTCTGTGCGATGATCTCGCCGCCGTCGGGGATCTCGTTTACGAAATGCACAGTAGCGCCCGTGACCTTCACGCCTTTGGCCAGGGCAGCTTCGTGGACGTGAAGTCCGTAGAAACCCTTGCCGCAGAAGGAGGGAATGAGGGCGGGGTGCACGTTTATGATTCGTCTGGGGTAATGAGAGGTGAAGTTTGCACTGAGTATTGACATAAAGCCTGCCAGCACAATGAGGTCGATTCCTTCGTGATCGAGCAGGTCCATCAGCCTCAGCTCGAAGGCTTCCTGCGAACCGCACTCCCTGCGGGTAAGTGTAACGGCGGGGACGCCGGCTTTTTCGGCGCGTGAGAGCGCGTAGGCACCAGCGACGTTAGATACGACGAGCGATACATGCCCGCTCTTTATGATGCCGCTTTTTTCCGCGTCGATGATGGCCTGCAGATTCGTGCCGCCGCCGGAGACGAGGACGGCCACTCTGGCTTTCCTGCCGGAACGGGATTTGTCTGATCTGTTATTATTCACTGGCTCTCCTTAATGTATGTGACTTGATCCGGAGCAGCGCTCAGCGGATCTCGATCCTGTCCCCGGACTCTGTGATCTCGCCGATGACGTAAGGCTCTTCGCCGTTTTCACGGAGTATTGCCAGCGCGTCCTGCTCGCGGTCAGCCGGTACTACGATGCTCATACCCACGCCCATATTGAATGTATTGAACATGTCGCGTTCGCTGATGCCGCCTCTTGCGGCGATCTCGTCAAAGATCGGCAGCACGCGCACTGAGGAGCGGTCGATCCTCGCGCACAGCCCTTCGGGGATGCTGCGGGGGATGTTCTCGTAGAATCCGCCTCCGGTGATGTGGGAGATACCGCGGACGTTAACTTCGCCGAGCAGTGCAAGGACGGGCTTTACATAGATCCTCGTGGGCGTAAGGAGCGTCTCTCCGATGGACCTGCCTCCGAGGGATGGAAGAGGAGAGGTGATGTCCGCATTCTCCACGTCAAAGACCTTGCGCACGAGCGAGAATCCGTTGCTGTGGACGCCGCTCGATGGCAGGGCGATGACTTTGTCGCCGGGACGCATGGCTGAGTTGTCGATGATGCATCTTTCGTCCACGATGCCCGTGCAGTATCCCGCAAGGTCGTATTCGTCCTCGGGATAAAAGCCCGGCATCTCAGCCGTCTCACCGCCTATCAGCGCAGCCCCCGACTCCACGCAGCCGTCACATACGCCTTTAACGATATCTGCGATGCGCTCCGGGATATTCTTGCCGCAGGCGATATAGTCCAGGAAAAAGAGAGGCTTTGCACCGCAGCAGATGATGTCGTTTACACACATGGCGACACAGTCGATGCCGACGGTGTCGTGTTTGTCCATGAGAAAAGCGATCTTGAGTTTGGTGCCGACGCCGTCGGTGCCGGAGACGAGCACGGGATGCTGCATCCCGGTCAGGTCCGGCGCAAAAAGTCCGCCGAAACCACCGACTGCGCCCATGACGCCGCTCGTGGCGGTGCGGGCGATGTGGGCCTTCATGAGTTCTACCGATCTGTAACCGGCAGTGATGTCCACTCCGGCGGCAGCGTAGGCTTCAGATCTGGAATTCTCTGCCATATCAGGGTTACTCCTTTCCGTTCCAGCAGTAGGTGCACAGCTCGGATCCGTCGATGCCGATCGCTTCGATGAGGCGGTCGAGCGACTGGAATTCAAGAGAGGCAAAGTGCATCTCCTTGCAGATGGCCTCGCACAGTTTCCTGCCGCGCTCAGTCCGTCCGTCGCTGTATTCTTCGAGGTATTTCATGCCTTCCTCGCCTTCGAGCTCGATAATCTTGCGGCGGGCCAGCAGGTCCATATCCGAGTTCGATCTGGAGAAATTCAGATATTTGCAGGCAAACATGATCGGCGGGCAGGCGGAGCGCATATGCACTGATTTTGCACCGCTCTCATAGAGGAAATCGACTGTCTCGCGAAGCTGAGTGCCGCGCACGATGGAGTCGTCCACAAAGAGGAGATTCTTGCCGCGGATCAGCTCTTTGACGGGGATCTGCTTCATCTTTGCGATCTGGTCGCGGTCCGTCTGTACGGAGGGCATGTAGCTGCGCGACCAGCTGGGGGTGTATTTGATGAAAGCGCGGGCAAAGTGCATACCGCTTTCATTCGCGTAGCCGATGGCATGAGGCGTGCCGGAGTCCGGGACGCCTCCTACGTAGTCGATCTGATCGCCGTCAAAGCCCTTCTCGCGGTCGCTTCTGGCGAGCAGTGCGCCGTTGCGGTAGCGCATTTCCTCGACGTTCACGCCGTCGTATGTGGAGTTCGGATAGCCGTAGTAGCTCCAGAGGAAGGAACAGATGCACTTTTTGCTGCCGGGGCCGGAGACCGTGGCGGCGCCCGCGGGCGTTATCACCATGATCTCACCGGGACCGAGCTCCCTGTAATCCTCGTAGCCGAGTTTCTGATAGGCAAAAGCCTCAAAGGATACCGCGTACCCGTCGTCCCTTTTGCCGATATTCACGGGAAGTCTGCCGAGGCGGTCCCTCGCTGTGATCAGCGAGCCGTCGTCGCGCAGGATGAGGATCGAAGCGGTGCCGTCTATCTCGCTCTGGGCGAAGCGGATGCCGCTCACGAAGTCATCCTTCTGGTTGATCAGCGCTGCGAGGAGCTCAGTGGAGTTCACCCTGCCGCCTGTCATCGCATCGAAATGTCCGGAACCATTCGAAAGATGTCTCTCGATCAGCTCATCGCTGTTGTTGATGATTCCTGTCAGGCATATCGCATAGGTGCCCAGTTTTGAACGGATGAGCAGAGGCTGCGGATCGAAGTCGCTGATGCAGCCGATTGCGCTCGTACCGCGCATCTCGTCGAATATCCCGGCGAATTTGGTGCGGAAAGGTGCGTTTTCTATGTTATGGATCCTGCGCTGCAGGCCGATTTCACGGTCGTAGGCAGCCATGCCGGCACGGCTGGTTCCGAGATGTGAATGATAATCGACGCCGAAGAAAACGTCCGTCAGGCAGTCGTTTTTAGATGTGATTCCGAAAAAACCGCCCATCTCTGGCTCCTTATGCGAAGAAGAGCTTCGAGAGGGTCATGGGATCGATGTATTTGCCGTCCTTATATACACGCATGTTGCCGGAGGCGATCTCGTCGATCAGCATGACTTTGCCGTCTGCATCGTAGCCGAATTCAAATTTGATGTCGTAGAGGACAAGGCCTTTTTCCCTGAGGTCGTCGGCCACGATCTGTGTGATCTGCTGAGTCATGGCTTTGATGTCGTCGTACTGCTCGCCGGTCATGACGCCGAGGACGATGAGTCCGTCTTTGGTCACGAGCGGATCGCCTTTTGCATCATTCTTAAAGGTGGTCTCGACATATGCGGGCAGATCAGCGCCCTCTTCGATGTACTCACCGTACCTGCGCAGGAAGCTTCCCACGGCTTTGTGACGGCAGATGACTTCGAGGCCCTTGCCAAAGACCTTGGCGGGCAGGACTTCCATGGTGGTGTTTGCAAGGTCAGCGCTCACATAGTGAGTCTTGATGCCGGCGGCATTGATCTTTTCGAAGAAATAGATGGACATGCGCAGGTTTACGTCACCAACGCCCTCGATGGTCAGACCGACGGAGTTCTCGCCCGGATCAAAGACGCCGTCCTTACCGGTGCAGTCATCCTTGAACTTGAGGAGGTAATTGCCGTTGTCGAGCGCAAAAACATCTTTGGTCTTTCCGGAGTAAACTAGTTTCTTTTCCATGGGTTAAACTTCCTTTCTTTTATATGTTGTTTTTTTGTTGCTTAAGTAATTGGTCCGTGCGGAGTTCATCCGGCCTTCGCCGCTGCATCCTGTGCGTTTGCGCGGCAGTCAGCGCCTGCAGCAGTCACAGACGCTCGGCGATCCCTTCATCCTTTTCGAGGACCTTCTGAGCGTCAGCGCGGCGCTTGGCGTCGAGTTTTGCCGCTAGCTCCGCATCCTCTACGGCGAGGATCTGCGCAGAAAGCAAAGCGGCATTGGTGCCTCCGTCTATCGCTACGGTCGCTACAGGTATGCCGCTGGGCATCTGGACTGTGGACAGAAGGGCATCAATGCCGTCGAGTTTTGCACTGCTGCAAGGTATTCCGATCACGGGCAGGGTGGTATTGGCTGCTATGGCACCTGCGAGGTGAGCCGCCATGCCCGCCGCCGCGATGATCACTCCGAATCCCGCAGCTCTGGCTCCAAGAGAGAAGTCCCTGGCCTCCTGCGGGGTGCGGTGGGCGGAATAAACGTGCACCTCAAATGGTATCCCGAGTTCGCGCAGCTGATCGGCTGCTTTTTTGACGATGGGAAGGTCGCTGTCGCTTCCCATAACGATTCCGACTTTCTTCATTAAGACCTCCTCGCTGTGTCCGCGCGGCTCAAACGGCGAAGTACTCCGCTGCGGCAGTATGTCCGCAAATGCAGGAGCCACGTTAAAGCCTTGCCTCTGCAGCAAAATATAAAAGGGCACACTTGGACTCCATATTCAAGTGCGCCCGGACGGTCGGTAAAAATGCTGTGTTCCTGTTCCTTTGTGGTGCTCCACGGGTCCCGTCAGTCGCAAAGAACACTTCGATTACAATGGAATAATATCGTTTTTATATGGCTGTGTCAAGGCGGCGGAACGCGATTTGTTTGTCAAAATAATTGGCAAAATATCCTCTGGAAACCACTTCAAAAATGCGGAACAGTAAACTGTGCCTTCGGCCCCGGAGCAGCTGACAGTAATGTTTGTATTTTTGGAAGCTGTATTGTAAAATATAAAAAACAGAAGGGAAGAAAACTGCCAAACCGGGAGTAATAACAGACGGACTGACATTACAGACCGGAGAAAACGAAAAAACGGAGGAATGGAAATGAGCAGAGTCCTGTTGCTTAACGGCAGCCCGAACGCCGGCGGATGCACGGCGAGGGCGCTGCGGGAGATGATAAGTGTTTTTGAAGATGAAGGTATCGGGACAGAGCTTGTTCACGTCGGCAATAAAAACGTCCGCGGCTGCATATCATGCGGATTCTGCGCTAAGAACGGACGCTGCGTCTTTGACGATCTGGTAAACGAGGTCTCGCCA
Source organism: Lachnospiraceae bacterium (assembly GCA_017445585.1). Classification (GTDB taxonomy): domain Bacteria; phylum Bacillota; class Clostridia; order Lachnospirales; family Lachnospiraceae; genus UBA3774. Next base: position 33,863 of record JAFSTX010000042.1, on the reverse strand, counting down.
AAGTTCGCGGAGGCGGACGGGCTCGTGGTCGGCAGCCCTGTCTACTATGCCTCTCCGAACGGAACGATCCTTTCATTCCTCGACAGGCTGTTCTTCAGCGCGCCCTTTGCCAAAAACATGAAGGTCGGCGCAGCGGTGGTCAGCTGCCGTCGCGGCGGCAACACCGCTTCTTTTGAGGTGCTGAACAAGTATTTTACCATCAGCGGCATGCCTGTGGCTTCGAGCAATTACTGGAATCTGGTCCATGGCCTTACAGCGGAGGATGTGGAAAAGGATCTGGAGGGATTGCAGACAATGCGCAATCTCGCCCGCAGCATGAGCTTCTTGATCCGCGCCATCGCAGATGCAAAGGCAAAATACGGCATGCCGGAGTTTGAACGCGGCGCTTTCACGAATTTTGCCGACGGGAAATGATGGATTAAGGCAACGACCGAGAAAAGGATTCTTTTCCTGCAATATGATTTTTGTAATAATTTCGTAACAAATTATTGAAATAGTCACGGAAATCTGTCATACTATATACAGTAAGACCATCAGGAGGAACGTATGAAAAAGACACCTGTATTTAAGGGCGCGGCGACTGCACTGATCACGCCTTTCAATGAATCGGGAGTGGATTATCCTGCGCTGCGCAGGCTTATCGACTGGCAGATCGAAGAGGGGATTAACGCTCTCGTCATCTGCGGCACCACCGGCGAGAAATCCACGCTTGGCGTCGATGAGCATCAGAGACTGCTGGAAAAGGCACTGGAGTATATAGACGGCCGTGTTCCCGTCATAGCGGGCACCGGATCGAACGATATCGCGCACTCCGTACTGATGACCAGACATGCCTGCAAAGCCGGCGCCGATGCCGTACTCTGCGTGACTCCCTACTATAATAAAGCCACTCAGGGAGGCCTGGTGAAGTCCTTCTTCACGGTGGCAGATGCTGCAGAGAAGCCCGTCATCCTCTATAACGTGCCTTCGCGCACGGGAGTCGGGATCGAGCCTGCGACCTACGCCAGACTCGGCGAGCATGAGAATATCGTCGCAGTGAAGGAAGCGAACAGCGATATCTCCAGGATCGTGGAGACTTTTGCCGTGGCGGGAGACAAGCTCGACATTTACTCCGGTAACGACGATCAGATAGTGCCGATCCTGGCCATGGGCGGCATCGGAGTCATCTCTGTGCTTTCAAACCCCATGCCTGCTGCCACTGTCGAGATGTGCCGCAGGTTTTTTGACGGCGACATCGCCGGCAGCGTGAAGCTCCAGACCGAGCTTCTGCCGCTGATCAAGGCGCTCTTCTGTGAGGTGAACCCGATACCCGTGAAAGCCGCCATGGCTGCGATGGGATTCTGTGAGAATAGGCTGCGCCTGCCGCTCGTACCCATGGAGAGTGCACATGAGGAGGTACTGCTCCGCCTGATGAAGGAGCAGGGACTGATATGAGAATACTTGTAGTGGGGCTCGGAGGTTTTATGGGACGCGAGGTCGCGGCGCTGGCACAGTCCGGCTGCTGCGGCGCGGAGTTGGCCGGAGGCGTTGACCCGAATGGCAGCCGCGAATACCCCGATTTGTGTGTGAAGACGTTTGACGAGGCGGAGAGCCGCGTGGATTGTGTGGTGGATTTTTCGTATCACAGCGATACCGCGGAACTGGTCGGATTTGCAAAGAAACATTCGTTGCCTCTCGTCATCGCCACTACCGGGCAGACCGAAGAGGAGCTTGCTCTGATACATGAAGCGGCGGAGTCAATACCTGTTTTCTTTGCGGCGAACTATTCTCTCGGTGTTGCTCTGCTCGTGGAGATGGCAAAGCGTACGGCGTCGCTTTTTCCCGATGCCGACGTAGAGATAGTGGAGACCCATCATAACCGCAAGATCGACGCTCCGAGCGGGACTGCGCTGACGCTGGCGCGCGAGATCGCATCGGTGAGGGAAAATGCAAATATCACGACCGGCCGCAGCGGCATGGGCGCCCGCAGGAAGGGCGATATCGGCGTGCAGTCGGTGCGCATGGGCAATATAGCAGGCATACATGAGGTGCACGTCTGCACAGCTTATCAGACTATCACTCTCAGGCACGAGGCACACAGCAGGGCACTCTTTGCGGAAGGAGCACTGACAGCGGCCGCATGGCTGCTGGACCGCCCGGCAGGTCTGTATGATATGAAGGACCTGATGCGGATCTGAAGACGCAAACGGGATGATCCCTTGTCCGGATGTATGGCCTGACATATCGATATTGTATGAAGAACTTGTATCTTCTCATCTATTATGGTTTTGTGTCTTAAGATTATGTATATTAAGATTTTGCTATAAGGAGGTTTGCAATGACAAAGATCGCGATCTGCGGCTATGGTAACCTGGGCCGCGGGGTAGAGAGTGCGGCAATGCTCTCGCCCGACATTGAAGTTACTGGTGTATTCACAAGACGCGACCCTACTGGGGTAAGAACCGCGACGGGACTGCCGGTTTACAGCCTTTCCGAGCTGGATGCCCATGCGGGGGAGATCGATGTGTTGGTGATTTGCGCGGGCAGTGCTACTGATCTGCCCGAGATGACTCCAAAGCTGGCCGACCGTTTTAATGTGATCGACAGCTTTGATACTCATGCTCATATTCCGGAGCATTTTGCGTCTGTAGATAAGGCCGCAAAGAGCGGCGGGAAACTAGCACTGATTTCTGCGGGTTGGGATCCCGGCCTTTTTTCACTTAACAGGCTCTACGCTTCGGCGATCCTGCCGGAGGGCGAGACTTATACATTCTGGGGCAAGGGCGTTAGTCAGGGTCATTCCGACGCGATCCGCCGTATAGATGGAGTCTTGGATGCACGTCAGTACACCATTCCGATCGACAAGGCTCTCGATGCTGTGCGAAGCGGCTCTCAGCCGGAACTCTCTACACGCGAAAAACATCAGCGCGAGTGCTTTGTGGTAGCTGAGGAGGGCGCTGATCTGGCGCGGATCGAACGTGAGATCAAGACTATGCCGAATTATTTTGACGAATACGATACGACGGTGCATTTTATCAGCGCCGAAGAGATGGCACGCGATCACAGCGGACTGCCACACGGCGGCTTCGTGATCCGCAGCGGCAGGACCGGTCTCTCGCGTGAGCATAACGAGACTATCGAATACAGCCTTAAGCTGGATTCCAATCCGGAATTCACAGCCTGCGTGCTGGTGGCATGCGCGAGGGCGGTCGACCGTATGGTGCGCCGAGGCCGCACCGGCTGCGTGACAGTCTTTGACATCGCACCGGCTGACCTCTCGCCGCTGGACGGTGAAACCATCAGAAAGACGCTTCTGTAAAACAAAGCAATTAAGATATATAGACAGACCCTTTCCTTTCGGGCAAAAAGGGTCTGTCTTTTGTTTTGAGCAGAAACAGCATGCCGCGGCAGCCGCTATGTACCTTCATTTTCTGCTCAAATGATCGGTTTAATATGTTTTGAGCAGAAAAAGCATGCCGCAGCAGCCTCTATGGTCTTTCGTTTTCTGCTCAAATGATCAGTTTTATATGGTTTGAGCAGAATTCGGACAGCAGACGGTGCGGAAAACGAGTACGGGAGATTGTGCTTTACATAAGAGGATGTGAGATTATTCTTTACATAGAATTCGTGAGATCGTGCGTTGTTGGAGCTTGTTTGTGAAATCGTGCTTCATATAAATGCGAATATTGACAAATCGAAGCAGGAGATATATTCTATTTTTGACAATACCCTCCGGGGGTATAGCAAAGCAAGGTCCCGGGTAGTATGGCAGATAATGATCCATAGGTATGGCAGACAGCAATCCGTGGGTATCGCAGACAGCAATCCATAGGTATGGCAGACAGTAATCCGTGGGTATGGCAGACAGCAATCCATAGGTATGGCAGACAGCAATCCGTGGGTATGGCAGACAGCAATCCGTGGGTATGGCAGACAGCATTCTGTGGCTATAGCAGACAAAATATGGTAACAGTAAACAAATGTATGAAAGCGTGAAGATATGAACGAGGAGAAAAGCTGTCCTCATTGCAGCGGGAGAAAAAAGAAGAGAACGCCGGAGGAGCAGGCAGCGCTGATCAGGCGACTGAAGCTGGCCGAGGGACAGATTCGCGGTATACAGGGCATGGTCGAAAACGATGCTTATTGTCCGGATATTCTGATACAGGTCTCGGCGGTGACGGCGGCGCTAAATAGCTTTAACCGCGAATTGCTGGCATGTCACATAAAGAGCTGCGTTTCCGAAGACATTCGCAGCGGGGATGACGAGGCGATCGATGAATTCGTCAAGGTCATGCAGAAACTGATGAAATAGCTCAGGTGCAGAAACTGATGAAATAACTCAGGGTAATAACCGAAGGAGAAAAATGGAACAGTATATAGTAACGGGAATGAGCTGCGCCGCATGTCAGGCGCGCGTAGAAAAGGCGGTAGCCAAGGTGCCGGGTGTGGATTCGGTGTCCGTCAGTCTGCTGACAAATTCCATGGGCGTAGAGGGAAGTGCGGCGCCGGCTGCTATAATCGAGGCCGTGGAAGCGGCAGGATACGGAGCGAAAAGAAAGACGGCAGGACGCGCAGGCGGTGCGGACTCAGCCGGAATAAAGGGGAATGCTGGCACAGGCGGCGGATCGTCCGCTTTTGCGGCGGAAGAGGATGCGCTCAGGGACCGGGAGAGCCCGAAGCTCCGGCGCAGGCTGATTTTTTCCGTAGCATTCCTGCTTGTGCTCATGTATATCACCATGGGCCACAACATGCTCGGCTGGCCGCTGCCTGAATTCTTTGTTCATAACCACCTCGCCCTGACGCTCGCACAGATGATCCTGGCCGCGGCGGTCATGATCATAAACGGCAAATTCTTTACGAGCGGATTCAGCTCGCTCCTTCACGGCTCGCCAAATATGGATACCCTTGTGGCGCTCGGAGCTTCAGTCTCTTTTGCCTGGAGCACTTACGTCTTTTTCGAGATGTGCGGGATGATCACCGCCGGCGCGTCGAATGCGGATCTGATGGAGCTCTATCACGATCAGCTCTACTTTGAATCTGCGGCGATGATACCGGCGCTCATCACGGTGGGCAAGCTCCTCGAATCGCTCAGCAAGGGCCGAACGACGAATGCCCTGAAGAGCCTTATGAAGCTGGCGCCGAAGACCGCGACGCTCGTACGTGACGGAGAAGAAGTCATCGTACCCATAGATCAGGTCAGAGTGGGCGACGTCTTTGCGGTGCGTCCCGGCGAAAATATCCCTGTGGACGGAGAAGTCATCGAGGGAGCGAGCGCAGTCGATGAGTCGGCGCTCACCGGCGAATCGATACCGGTCGACAAAGCCGCCGGCGACAGGGTCAGCGCGGCTACGATCAACACATCGGGATTTCTGCGCTGCAGAGCGCTCAGGGTAGGTGAGGATACCACTCTGGCGCAGATCATACATATGGTTTCAGACGCTGCCGCGACCAAAGCGCCCATCGCCAGGATCGCAGACAAGGTCTCGGGTATCTTCGTGCCTGCGGTCATCGGGATAGCAGTCCTGGTCGTTGCCGGATGGCTTATCGCCGGTGAGAGCGTGAGCTTTGCGCTGGCCAGGGGAATATCTGTCCTTGTCATCAGCTGCCCGTGCGCGCTGGGACTTGCCACACCTGTGGCGATCATGGTCGGAAACGGACTCGGGGCGAAAAACGGCGTGCTCTTTAAGACGAGCGAGGCGCTTGAGATTGCCGGCAAGACGGAGATCATAGCTCTCGATAAGACCGGCACCATCACCTCGGGCAGACCAGAAGTCACGGATATTATCCCTTCCGAAGGGCTCTCTGGCGAGGAGCTTTTGGCAACGGCCTACGCCCTCGAATCAAAAAGCGAGCATCCCCTGGCGGGCGCAATCGTTGCGGCTGCGAGTGAGCGCGGCATGTGTCCCGCGCAGGTCACGGATTTTGAAATACTCCCGGGCAATGGACTGCGCGCAAGCCTGGACGGAAGGAGTCTGGCCGGAGGGAGCGGCGCCTATATAGAGACGGTTGCAGCAGTGCCGGCAGATCTCAGGGAAAGGCGGCGGCGCTGGCAGAGGCAGGCCGCACACCCCTCTTTTTTGCACGCGACGGGAAGCTCCTTGGCATCATAGCCGTGGCGGATCGTATCAAGCCTGACTCCGCGGAGGGAATAAAGCAGCTGAGGGCGCTTGGCCTTGACGTGGTCATGCTTACGGGGGACAATGAGCGCACGGCAAAGGCCATCGGCGTAGCAGCCGGAGTGGACCGGGTGATCGCGGGCGTTCTGCCGGACGGAAAGGCGGACGTGATACGCGGCCTTCAGAAATCCGGCAAAGTCGCCATGGTGGGCGACGGCATCAACGATGCGCCCGCTCTGACGTGCGCCGATATCGGTATCGCTATAGGCGCAGGGACCGATGTGGCGATCGACTCTGCCGACATCGTGCTGATGAACAGCTCGATAACCGATGTGGCCGCCGCGATACGCCTGAGCCGCAGGACACTTTTAAACATTCACGAGAATCTGTTCTGGGCGTTTTTCTATAACGTGATCTGCATACCGATCGCCGCCGGGATCCTCGCGTGGAAGATGAATCCCATGATCGCCGCAGCGGCAATGAGCCTGTCGAGCTTTACGGTATGCATGAACGCTCTGCGCCTGAACCTGTTTAAAATGAAGGACGCTTCCCGCGACCATGCGCCGCGCGGACGCAGGAGACGCATCGCCGCGGAGACAAGCGTCAGTACAAATAAGGAGATAAAAATGGAAAAGACAGTTAAGATCAAAGGTATGATGTGCGAGCACTGCGAAGCCACGGTCAAGAAGGCCCTTGAGGCGCTTCCCTTCGTGGAATCCGCTGTCACAAGCCATGAGAATGGCACTGCGGTCATGACGCTTTGCGGGGACTTTGACGAGGCGGCGGTAAAGGCTGCGGTCGAGGCAAAGGATTACGAATACGTCGGTCAGGATTGAAAAAGACATGTCCCGCGCACCGGAATCGTTTTACAAAAAAAGACTTTCTGACGACAATATAGTCAGCTACGTCAAGGCTGTCAGAGGCGGAAAAACCGGACGCCCGGCTGCTCCGTCAAGGCGTGTGATTACGGGGATCCCAAGCGAGCTGCAGAGAGAATACGGACGCAATAATTGCAGTCTCTGCTCTGCGGCGTGCGTTCTTTCGCGCGAGAGCAGCAGAGATTTTGCCGAGGTCTATCCGGTAGTGAGAAAAAAGGCTTTCTGGCCGCTCTACCGTGAAAAGGGACGCGGTACGAATCCTTTTGCGATCGCCTGGATCATGAACCGCGCCGCCCGCGCTCTCGGGGTAAAAAAACGCGCGCATGCGCGGGCAGTGCGCGGAGTCGGATTTGGCTACGCGGGGATCATGAGACTTATCGACGGCGGCACCCCGGTCGTCATCTCTTTTCACCACGACGGAAACTGCTACTACCGCAGCCATTCCGTCACGATCACAGGTTATGTATATCTGCGGATGAGCCGCCCGGTGAGGCTTCTTGTGATCCACGATAACTGGAACCGGTCGGTATCCTACCTGGACTACGACCGCATGAGCCGCATCGCCATGATTGACTATATGAAGTGACCGCTGTGACCGGTCATATAAGCTGCCACGCTTTAAAAAAAGAATTAATATGCTATAATGACCTAAATACTAATTTAGGTCATTTTTTTGCATATGAAAACGATCATCAGAAACGGAATAAAGTCAAATCTCAGGGCAAAAGGCAGGACTACGCTCTTTTTTCTGCTGATCACGCTTTTTACCGCCATCATGATGCTCTCGCTCGGAGTAAGACTGTATTGTGACAATGTGCTGGAGCAGTGCGGTACGCGCTACCGTTCGATAGCGCTCCTGGAGTATATGGGCGGCGATTATCCGGACGAGGACGTGGCGGATGCGCGCGCCAGGGAAGCTGCCTCGGCGCTGGATGTATCCCGTATGCAGGCCGTGAACGGCGTAAAGAGCTACATCCCCGCGCAAAAGGCGTTGCTGTATGCCGACGGATACGTGCGTTCAGGCAGTAAGTCTGATTATGCAAAGCACGGTGTCATATGTGTAAGCGGTATATCACATCCCTATTACCGCACTTATCTTGTGGAAGTAGATCCTGAGGAGATCGAGGGTGAATCTGATCCCGATGACGACAGTTTTTCATTCGGTATGGGAAGCCTGTACCGCGAGGAAACCGACTACAGCAGACCGTTTTATTACAGCGCACGTATAGCGTCGGTCTATTACGGGATGGAACAAAAAGAAAATGTGCTCATAAACATCCTTCCCGGCGAAACCGGATGGACCCCAGAGTTTGGCGAAACATATCTGCTTAACGGCATCTTTCATTCAAAAAACACCGTAGACGGGATGCTGAACAGCCTGACCGCCTTCGAGCTTCTTCCGTTTGAGGACTCCGACGAGCAGCCGTTTATCCGCTGCACCGACGGTATGGAGCTGCCGGAGGCTTTTGAAATGGCCGTCGAAAAATACACGTATGCAAACAGCTATATATACGCAGATTATTTCACTGATCTGGAAGATATCTACGAATTCCATCAAGGGCTCGTCTATATAGAAAAAGGGCGCGAACCGCAGGCAGGCGAAGAAGGAGCCTGCGTGATCAGCGCGGATCTGGCCGGGAAGCTCGGTGTTACGGCAGGCGGCCGGATATCCGTCACGGTGCTCTCATCAGATGAAAAATCCAGATACAGTCTTACTCCCTCGCAGACCGCGGATACGCTTACCGTGACCGGCATTACAAACGCGACAAATGATTATCAGTCGCATATATGGATAATGGGCCAGGGTCCCTCGCAGCCGCTCTTTGGCTATCAGCTCGGAACTCTGACACTGGAAAATGCCGCCGCGATCCAGGCGGTGGAAGAAATCCAGGAGTTTGTTCCTGAAGGCGTGAGAGTGCTGCTCTATGATCAGGGCTACGGCGATACGGTAAAGCCCTTCAATTCCATGCGTTCCACAGCGACAAACGTGCTGATGATCTGTGCGCTCGGCATGGCAGCGGTCCTGATCCTTTTCGCTTTTCTCTTCGTCAGCAGACAGAATTATACTGTAAAGATCATGATCTCGCTCGGGACTGACCGGAGCAGGGTCGCCGCATGGTTTGTAGCCGGAACGCTCGTTATATCGCTTGGCGCGGCATTGGCCGGAGGCCTTCTCGGCCAGCTTGGACTGCCGGTACTGTTTGAAAAGATAGAGGCGTCCATTGCGGATGAGGTGCAGATAAGTACGCTGTACAGCGAAACGGTGCTCGGCATCACGAAGGATGCAGCCTACAGTACGGATTTTGCTCCCGGTGCGGTATGGCTCGCAGCAGCTGCAGTGGTACTGGCCTCTGTAGTACTGACTCTCGCCTTTTTGCCTTCGGCTTTCAGAGATGGCAGCCTTAAACGCGGCAAAACCCGCGTGAGAGTACCGCACGGGCGCACGGTGACTGCGGGAAGGGGAGCGCTTCGCTTTGCCTCGCTTTCCATCCTTCGCGGCGGGCTTCGCTCGCTCGTGGTGCCCGCTGTTTCACTGGTACTGACGCTCGTTATGATAGTGCTCGGCGGTATATATTCCGGCTGGCACAGACAGCTCGCCGCGGCGCACGAAGAAACGGTCATAGACGGTATAGCGGTGAGCATCAACGGAAGGTATTACTCGGATCTGGTCATTCCCATAGAGAACGTCCGCAAGCTGATTTCCATAGAGAATGTGGATCGGGTATGGCTCTCTACACCTGGCATGCCCTACTGGAGCCCGGCAGAGATGCCTTCCTTCGGAGACGGAGGTTTTTCACGCGAGTCGCGGATGGACTGGATAAAAACACAGCCGCAGGTCGTTCCCGTGAACACCCTGCGCGGCGCAAAGGAATTTTACTACTCAGAACCCGTGGTAAAGTGGAAGGATGGCTGGGATGAGAGCTTCCTTGCCGGAGAATACGAAACGATCTATGACCATCTGCAGAGTATGTCCGCTAAGCCGTCCGCAGTATCGGAGGGAGGTTCTTTCTCGACCTACACCATTCCGGGAGTGGCCGGCGACCGCTATATGCAGGAACGCGGCCTGGAGATAGGCGATAGCTTTTCTGTAGTTGTCCTCGAGGACAGGATGCTCTATGAAGCAGAGATTCCCATAGAAATAGAGATAGTCGGTTCCTACAGACAGATCGGAGAAAAAGCACAGATATACACGCCGCTCTCCATGACGGTTATTCCGGACGCGGTATATACGCAGGATCCCGAAGCTCACAGACCGCAGACCCGGTATGAATACTATGGTTACACGCCGGAGGAAACTCTGGAATACTTCTATTATTTCAAGACGGTCTTTTCGACCTGCCGTTTTACGCTTTCATCCGCAAAAGACCTTGATGACGCCAGGGAGGCGCTGTACGATATGGGCTTTTCCAGAGTCGGGAAGACGCGCAGCGTGAGAACGTCCATAGTTTTGCGCGATGCCGCATATCTGAAGCTGACGGAAACCCTGCAGCGGTATATTTATACGGGAAGGATCATTATGACGATGATCTTTGCAGTGATCGCGGTGACGGGTTTTATCATATCGTGGCTGATGATAAATACGAGAAAACGCGAGTTTGCGCTTATGCGCGGGCTCGGTACAGGGAGAGGACGGATCTATCTCTCGTTTTTTCTGGAACAGGCCCTGCTCGCGCTGGCAGGCTGCGGGATAGGCTGTCTGTCGATGCTGCTGATCAGCGGCAGCGGACTGCAGTGGATTATCGTGGCAGGATATCTGGTATTTTATCTGCTCGGATGCTCGATCTCCATTATATTGATAGGAAGATCGCATCTGATGGAGCTTCTGGCAAACAGAGAGTGAACGTCGTCTTTTGCAGAGGCAGGGACGCGGGGGAGTTGGAGGAAAAAATGAGCACGTTTGAGTTAAAAGATGTCAGATACGTATACAAAACCCAGTACCAGAGCGTGGAGGCTGTGAAGGGCGTCTCGGCAGTATTTGAGACGGGCCGTCTTTATGCGGTAATGGGCGCTTCCGGCAGCGGCAAAACCACGCTCCTTTCACTGATGGCAGGGCTGGATACGCCCACGTCGGGGGAGGTGCTTTGCAACGGTGTTTCCACGGAAAAGATGAATCTGAGCAAGTACCGCCGCGAGAATGTGGCGGTCATCTATCAGGATTTCAGGCTGTTTCCGCTGCTGACAGTGGCGGAGAATATCATGTATCCAATGGAACAGCGAGGCATAAAAACATCTTCGGCGCGTGAGAAGGCAGCTGAGCTCATAGCCAGAGTCGGCCTTCCGGAGATGGCTGCGGACCGCTTCCCGGCGATGCTTTCGGGAGGAGAGCAGCAAAGGGTCGCTATCGCCAGAGCGCTTGGCATGGATACGGACGTTTTACTGGCTGACGAGCCTACCGGAAATCTCGATGAGGAGAACACGGCTAAGATATTCGGGATGCTGCTGGATCTGGCCCACAAGGACGGATACTGCGTAGTGGTCGTGACTCACGACGAAAATCTCGGTGCCCGTGCGGATATATGTCTACGCATGAGGGACGGAAAGCTGGTATAAAAAGGCGTTTTGTTCGGCGTATTTCCGCGGCTTTGCCCGCAGAGATCGGGTGTTGCGCGGACGGATAAACTTTTTTAAAAAAATATTTAAAAAAATTGTTGACAAACTGCTTTGAGTTGGTATAATTGCAGTATCAGACGAGAGCAAAACCGTCGAAAGGCGGCGACGCAAAGCTATAGGACCCGAAAGGGCAGCCAGTTGCAATCTGCAAGTCACTATGACTGCGTAGGTTGCATTTTTTTATGTGATAAACGTAGAAAGGAGCCGGTACATGTCCGAGAATACAGAAATTGAAGGACGCGAAGTACTGACTACCGAAGACACAGAGGAAAATGCAAAGCAGACAGAAGTGACGCAGGAGATTTCCGGTCAGGATGCCGGGACCGAGCAGGAGGATCTGCCGGTACTCGAAGGGCCTGAGTTGGATCGTGCCAGACTGGTTAACGCAACTATCGAGGCCGGCGTCGATCCCATAGAGATGAGATTTGCTCAGATCAACAGCACTTATCCGCCGGAACCCATTGCATACCGCACCTTTACATATTTGAACAGCGTCAGCACCGGAGTGACCGGTCCGGAGATCTACAGCACCGAGACCGATCCCACAGAGGAGGGCATCGGCCTTGCAAAGTGGAACATCACTCACGCGCTGCGGGCCGCACGCCAGATGGAGCTGGCAGGCAGGAAGATCCAGTATGTGACAGCGAGATGCCCCTGGGAGATGTGCCTGAGAGATGACCTCTACGACATCGTTAAAGGTCTTGCTCAGGAGCAGGGCCTCGCACCAGAGACCATCTGCCTCGAATTTCCTGCAGGACTCATCAGGTCGACGGATCCGGAGTCCAGAGCGAAGATCAGAAAATCGATCCTCGATATGAAGCTCCTGAAAGTCCGCACCATGGTCACCGGCATCGGAGCTGCAGATATCTCACCCGCGGCGCTCTATGAGATCCCGGTGGACTTCTTCCTTCTGGATCCGTTGATCACCTCCATGAGTGACAGCCGGTCTAAGGGCGCGAACGTCGCGGCTCTGGTGAATTTCCTCAAGAGCTTTTCGGCGGATGTGATTGCTGACGGTGTGTACAATGACAATCAGATAAACGCACTTACGAAATGCGATTGCAGGGCTTATATCCCTTCTTCCGGCTATCAGGGAAATGTAAAGCACGGCAGTCTCAGGATGAGACTTGAAGAAGCCGCAGCCCAGCATGCCGAGGAGGAATAATGGCTAGATCAAGAGTCGTAGGGGTCGGCATCCGACGAACTGCGGAGGAGGTCAAACGCTACCGCATCTGGATGAAGCTGATTCCGATAATCATAGGAATAGCGATACTGATACTGATCATCGGATATGTTATCACAGTGCTCTATATGAAGTTCGGAGCCTTCACGGTATCGGTAAACAAGTTTGATAATCTGGAATATGCGCTCACGCTTTCAGCGTCACAGAATTTTAACAGCTACACCTCGAGGCTGAACGCGGAGATAGCAAAGGAAGTAACGAATATAGACGGTTCCACGATCCCCGCGTGGGTGGACAACGTAGACGGAGAGCATAACGGAGATAATTACGTAGCCTACACCTTCTACTGCAGGAACCAGGGCACCAAGACAATCAAATACAACTACGAGTGCTATATCGCGAACATGACCTACGAGATAGAAAAGGCGGTCAGAGTGAGGATATACACCAACGGCGAGTACGTTGACTATGCCTACCCGAGGACGGACGGTATAGAAGGACCGGAACCCGGCACCACGGCCTTCCAGTCCGAGACGACGATCGTACGGAAGACCATCGAGAACTTCGCTCCGGGAGATACGACGAAGTACACAGTGGTCATCTGGCTCGAGGGTCCCGACCCCGACTGCGTCGACAAGATCATCGGAGGACAGTTCAAGATCGACATGGCGATGACGGTCATAGGTTCCGAAGACGGCAACGACGGCATGAACGCAGCCGAGTCGAAAGCGGTCCTGCCGGTCAGAAAGTTTAGTATTGTTTGAGCTCCGCCATGAGCGGATTCAAAGATAAAAAAGTTTTTATATCATTCAAAAAAAGGAGAAAAAAAGAATGAAGAAGTTCAAGAAACTCATCCCCGCTCTGGCTATGCTTCTTGTTTCTGCTACAGCCATGAGCTCCGCAACTTTCGCATGGTTCTCGATGAACAAAGAAGTCTCTGCTACCAGCATGGAAGTCAGAGCCGTTGCTGAGCAGGGTCTTCTGATCAACGAGGTTCAGGCAGCTAACGACACCACCTGGGACAGCGAAGCTACTGCCAAGCAGACTGCTTCTACCGATGCCTCTCTTCTCTATCCGGCATCCACTGCTGACGGATCAACATGGTATCATGCTGCCAGCACGAAGTCCAACAGCGCAGCTGCTGCAACGCCCGGATCCAAGTCCGGCGACATCATCGGCAACTATGAGACACTTTCTGGTCTGACTGCTATCACCGCTATGAGCAAGAGCGCTACCGCCGGCTCGGAAGCCAAGAGAGAGACCATGGGTACCGCTGCTGACGCGCCTGCCGGCTACTATGTCCACTATGAGTACTATCTTAAGTCCTCCGGCCAGGAGATCACTCTTAAGAACGAGGCCTCTGGCGACCAGTATGTAAGCATTAAAGAAGTAACAGCTACTGCTACCCCTGCTGCTAGTACCGGTTCTACCAACCTCAACAAGTCACTCAGAGTTGGTATCAAGATGAACTCCGTGTTCTACATCTATGCACCTGTTACCGGTTACACCGCTACCTATTATGTAAATGCTTCCTCTACCGCTACTAATGCGATCGCAGGAACTACTGTTACTCCTACCGATCTTGCGAAGCTTCCTGCTTCCGACGCTAACGGAGCTAAGGTTGATGTCTACATCTGGTATGAGGGCGAAGATGCCAACTGCATGACCGATAACGCTCTTGCTGCTCAGCTTGATGATATCAAGGTTGACATTAAGTTCTCACTTGACACCAAGGCCTGATAACAGCTTGTAGTAATTATTAGTAAAGGCCCCCGGGTTATCCCGGGGGGTTTTTATTGTCAAAAGGCATAAATTGCGCGCTTACCTTATACCGAGGCCTGATCGCAGCAGGCAGAGATCAGACCGTTGACTTCACTCTTGAGACGCTCACCACTGCTGTGACTCCTACTCCCGTTACCGTTCCTACGACCTGATGAAGTGTAATCAAAACAGTTAGTAACCAACAAATACAGCGGATAAGGGATTGCTGCATGAAAACCAGAATATGCGAGGCCAGATCTGAAGGCCCGAGGGATCAGAAAATGAAAAAGTAGGATAACTCACTATTTTTTTAAAATCTTATCCTACTTTTTCATTTGCTATTGTGTGTCTGGAGAGAGAGCCGATCAAAGATTTGAGTGAATTTAACAATTTCTCTTTGAATAATTGTTAACTTGACAGGAATGAATAGCGGTGCCCCTAGGATTATAATGCTCGCACAGAAAAAAATAGGATAAGTATGGCATTTTTTTTAGAATTTATCCTATTTTTCAGTCCTGGCGCTCTGTTAACGCTCTCTGTTTGCGATTTCTGTTATCGGCGCGGGCAGCCAATGGCGCGCCCGCAAACGCAGACCATTGGCTGTCCGCCGTCAGGGGAGCAATACAAGTTCACCTTCATGCAACAGACTCCGGCTGGCAACAGACTTGCGCTATCGGTGTAAAAAACGGTATACATTCAGGGGAAACTGTGATATTATTTTTTCACGTTCTCATTTCGAGGATAAGATACCTTAACCGGTATGGGACCACTCTAATGGATTCGCGCATTCTTTTGCGCAACCATCCTGATACGGTCTGCATGCAAGGGTCCCGCGGACAATGCAGCCCCCAAAATCAATTATCAATCCAGGGAGTAATCATGAATTATTCAGGTATCGCATGCCTGTGTGATGTCAGTGATATGCTGAAAAGCAGGCTGACAGAGCTTAAGACGTATCACAGCAGGCTTAATAGGTCCTTGAAACGCGCGCCGCAGGGTACGCTGCGCATTTCAGAGAGCAACGGAAAAGTGAGATTTTATATGCGCAGCGGAAGTGAAACCAACGGAGTTTATCTTTCAAAAAAGGATACCCGTCAGATATCGGCACTCGCTCAGAAAAAATATGATCAGAAGACGTTGAAGGCAGTAGACAGGGAGATCAAGTCGATTGAGGCAATGCTGCTGGAGATGTCCATGCGCCCGGCTGAGGAGGTGATCGAGCTTTTTCATCCGGAGCTTCGGCATTATGTCAATCCAGTCATCGAAAGTGATGAAGAATTTGTGGCAGGCTGGTACAGAACATCGGATACCTGCGTGATTCTTCCGCCGACCAAGGATGAGCTTATAACGCTGAAAGGAGAAAGCGTACGCTCGAAATCGGAATTGATAATTGCCAATATGCTCTATCAGATGGAAGTTCCGTATATGTATGAGCACCCTGCATTCCTTTCGGACGGGAGAACCTATTACCCGGATTTTACAGCGCTTAATATACGCAGGCGCAAGGAAGTTATGTGGGAACATGCCGGGATGGTGGACATGGCTGATTATGAGTCGAATTTCGTTAGGAAGTACAACAATTACACGCTGAACGGTCTGCTTCCCGGTGAAGACGTTATATATACTTTCGAAGGCAGTGAGGAGGTGCTCAATACACGAGTGGTGGAATTCATGATCCGCAGATATCTGCTTTAGCATCAGCTGCAATCTGCATTTTCAGTCGTACTTACGATTACCGGCTCTGCTTAATTCATCTTCCACTGAGCTGATTTCGGAGCCAATTCCGGAAAAATAGGATAAGTCATCAGTTTTTTAAGATGTTTATCCTATTTTTTTGTATTCAAAGCACTTGAGAAGCCGGATCAGATCTTTGATTCGGTGAAACTTACCATATTTCTCCGGGTTTTCTGTTAAGTTCATAGAGAAAAGAAGACTTATCTGGCTGAATTAAATGGCCTCTGAGAAAAAAAGTAGGATAAGAACAGCTTATTTGATATACTTATCCTACTTTTGTGTTCCTTTGAGTGAATTGCGGTGCGCGGCGTTACCAGATAACCGGATTTTTTCGGACGCTTGCCTGGTTCGTCAGCTGCATCGGAGACATGCGCTCCGAACGGGACACCAATGCAGATCAGAAACGGAATAGAAGAAGTACGGAAAACATGAAAAAAAACCTGACATAAATGGAAAAAAATCCCGGTAAAATATTGACAGTCAGGCTGCTTTTCTTTATAATACACTCAGTTTAAGAAGTATTAAAAGGCAAAGCCGTCGAAAGGCGGTGACGCAAAGCTATAGGGCCCTGATATTTAAGGCAGCCAGTTGCATTACTGGCTGTCTTTTGTGTTTTCGGACATCCGACGGATTAAGTATGATACGCAGTCCGGCGAGATCCGGGCGACATCATCGGGACATTCGATATAAGGCATGGCTAAGACTACAGCAGAGAACAAAATACGAGGCATTGCACAGCTGGCACCGAGGCTTGCTGTGCTTATCGTGCTTGCAGTGGCCGTGATACTGGCCTTTGTGCTGCTCTTCAACAAGTCCCTTGGCTGGTTTGCAAATAACCGTGATGTAAGCGGCTCCGGAATGAACGTCACCACCGACGCCGACAGACGCGCGAGCATTTTCATGGACGCTGTCAAATACGATCTGGACAGGCTTTCGTTTGCCTTCTTCGGTACGGACGGGCTCCAGATGAACGAACATGACACCATCTTCGTCGACAGAAATACGTATACACCCATGGTCCTGCGTGTAAAGCTGACCGGCGGCGTATACTCGGCGGGACAGGTATTCCACCTCGATATGAAGAGGCTGCTCAGCAAGGACGGCACGGCGCTTCCCTCCTCGGGTGAGGCGCTTCCCAGCTATATCACCAGCGTGCTCAGGCTCCAGCCCTGCACCGAGGCGGACTTCTCGGGGGCATATATGAAGGCGACCTATTCCGGGACGGTCAATCCCGAGGACGTCTACAATGACGTAGAGACTTATTTCAAGAGCGGAGCCGGTAAGGGCGTTGCGGGCAACACATTTACGACGCTCTCGCAGGGCGGGTACTCAAAGATCGATGACCTGAATTTTGCCTTTATGCACACCGGCGCCAGCACAATGTATGTGTATTTCTACCTTACCTACGACGACGCTCTCATGTCGGATTACCTGAAGCAGCACGTGGTTTCCGTCGGATCCACCGAAAGTAACATCTTCAGACTTGAAAATGACATCGAGTACCTGAGGATAGAAGACTGAGGATAGGGCGGCGCATGAAAACGACCAAAGCTGCGGCGGCTGACAGCGGAAGCGGTGCGGAAGAGGGCTATACGACAGATATAAACGCCTGATATTACAGACATAAGATATACGGACAGCAGATCAAATGAGCAGAGAAGAACGCAGAAAATTAATACTTCCGAGGCCGAGATTCATCATCTCGCTTCTCTTCCTGATCGTGGCGGTGCTTATCGGCACCGGCTCACTGGCGTGGTTTGCAAAGGTCGAGGACGTGGTGGATCTCGTAACCGTATCCGGCGCGGCACACGCCTTCTACTTCAACGGCGGCGACGGAAGCGCGCCTGACGACGGCACGACAAAAACCGATTACAAGGAGCCCGGTACCAAGTACCCCTCCTATGCATACGACGGCGGCAACAGCGATGGCCCTTATCAGATCGACAATGCCATCCAGCTCTATAACTTCGCCTGGCTGCAGTATCTCGGATATTTCAATCAGACCGAAAACGGCGCTCTGAAGCAGACCTACTTTGTCCTGACGAGCGATATCGATCTGACTACGGGAGAATACGCCGGTCTGACGCTGCCTCCCGTCGGCACCGAGGAGAATCCTTTCCTCGGCAATTTCAACGGCAACGGATATACGATCAAGGGTCTTAAGATCTCAAATAATGTCAATGACCTTCAAAACACCTCTCTTTCCGGCGGTACTGCTACCGCGGTCAACGTTCCCGAGCAGGCGCTGAGTGGCGGCTCGCTCACCGATCCCGCAAAGATCGTGGGCTTTTTCGGCATAGTGGGAGAGGCTGACGGAACCAGCGACGGCACCGTCACCATAGGCGGAAACTCCGTCACCTACAGCAGTGCCGCTATCGAAGTGCGCGACGTGGTCCTTCAGAACGCCGAAATAAAGACCCAGACTACCGAGTCTCTGGCCGGCATAGCCGCAGGATACGTAAACGGCACCATGGAAAATGTGCGTGTCGTGGGCGGCACCCTCGTGAGCGGAGCAACTGCCTCCGTGGCCGGCGTAGGCACGACAAATCTTACCGATTACGGCGCGGTCGGCTACTGCACCGAGCCTTTCAAACAGGTAAATGAAGTAACGACCGTACAGGTCTACGATCCGCAGGCGATCTCCAGCGGCGGCGGTGGCGGCGCCACGCCCGAGCAGGGCAACAACTGGGGCGCCAGCGTGGATATGCGCTCGATGTACAATGACCTTCGCAGTGTCTATACCACGACTACAAATACAAGCGCTACTTACGCGAGCGCGATCACCCGCACGCATCATGCTGATGGAACGATAACAGACGTCGTGACAGGCAATGGCACCGCGCCTCTCTCCGTCACCGTACAGGGCGGCACCGGCAGCCTGACGTACCCCATAAAGGTCACCGAGGTCGATGACAACGGCGATGTTATAGCTTCATACTCCATCGTACAGAGAGACGACACCACGGACTTTGTGTACCTCTACGGCGAAGAGACCACCGCTACCAGGACGCAGGAAGTCCATCATATCTACGAATATGAAAAGCCCGCAGTTTATATCTACAGCGGGACAAATTACCTGACCTTTAACGGGACGACCTTCGGCAACGCGACGCTGGAGGCAAACGCGACCAAATGGGTAATAGACGGCGGCAACATCTACACCATCATCCAGAGCGGCGATACCGTCAGCAAATATTATATGGTTAAATCAGCCGACAACACGCTCGGATCGAGCGGCGCACTGGCTGAAGACGCTGCTGCACCTGCCGGCACTACCGCCTGGACCATCGGCACGGACGAGATCTACAGCGGACAGTGGTATCTGTGCTACAAGGACGGCTTCTGGCAGCTGATCAGAAAAGAAACGAATCTCATCACGGAGAGCACCGGCACGCATTACCTGACTATATCAGGCAGCCCCGCCGCGATCTCTGATACCGTAAAGGCTTCGGCCCTTCCCTGGGTAAAGAGCGCGTCAACCGACTATACCCTGACCACAGAATATAACGGTACAACCTACTATCTGATGTGTGACTCCGTCGGCACTCTTACCGTCGAGGCTAATCCCGCTACGCCCACCGTGTGGAACAACGTGGACGCCTCCGGCAGCGAAAAGGCGAAGATATATACGATGGTGGGAGAGAACGAAGGCAGGGCACTGGTATATGATGCAGCCGAGGGCTGGTCAACGACTACTTATTATGTAGGCGGTCCGGGCAATGACTGGGGCGGAAGTATAGATATGCTTGCACTTCATAGCAGACTTTTGACGATACGTGACTCAGATAAATCCTTTGTTAGCGGAACTACTACCTATCTTAGAGCAATTAATGGTGGTAACAAGGGTAGTTTTACGTTTAGTTTGTATTCTGATAGTAATCTGCCCAACAACTATAAATATATATATCTGTTTGGGGAGTCGGGTAGCTATTCAGGATCTCTTCCTACAGCTTTTCCGCTTTTAGTAGATGATACATTTGAACCACTTTCGGTCAATACAGGTTATATTGTAAGCGGTTCAGAGTATCAGCAGTTTACTAATAATCCGCGTCAGTCGGGAGATATAAGAGTTTCCGCTTACGAATTGGACAATTTATCAGCCTCATACAATGGAACGATTACGACAGAAAATGTGACAGGGTATTTGATTACTAGAAACGGTGCAACATCGTATCGTTTGGGGCTAACTCCTGATCTGACAGGGATCAAAGTACTCAGGTATTCCTCACAGAGCACAACAAATACTGACAGAGTTGCTTCGTATTGGTTTCTGTCAGATGGTACGGAGACAAGCGGCTACCTGACCACTGTGCTGAATTATGTCAGGTATTATGCCAATATTGTGGATGGAGAAATTGTAGTTTCAACCACTCCGTCTACTGTCTGGGTTTCATCGACAGCGCTGTCTGGAACAGGTTACACTCTTCATTCTGGGAATCTGTATCTAGGGTATGATAGCTCCACAACTTCCTGGATATTGACAAACCAGGCAGCTGCAGTAGCATTAAGAAGCTGGGGAACGGCTAGTTTAAAGTATTATACCTCCAGCTATGACAAAGATAGTATGACCGTATATACCCGTACGGCAAGGTCAAATGGTCTTCAGAGTTTTAACAGCAATTCTGCGGCGGAAAGTTATGGACTCCAGAAGTACGCGAGTGCTCGTGATAGCCTTGATACGGTCTTGTCATCCGGAAAAGGTGCAATATACGGGCTTCATTTTATGGACGCAACTGTTGGGGCATCAGATGTAATAATACCGAACGCTACGATTAACGGAGACAGCAGTTTAACAAATTATCACGTTCCCAGTGATTGCATAGATTTTAATCTTAAGACAAAGGGATATATTAATTTCTTTGCCGGAACCTATTTTGAAAACAATGATGCATTTTTCTCGCTTTCTCACATAATAAGGACGTCAAATACTGCATATGCTATCAAACAGATAGCTGAGATATATGCTCCCCTTATTAGCAGTGATGATTATATATATAAGTATTCGGACGGGACTTATTCGAGTAACGCTTCGAGAGGCAGTATGATTTTTGATATGGCCTGGCTGACAAATCCGGGTTCTGATTTTGTTGATGAAAGGCTGTATTATTACGAAATCCCTGTAAACGCCGGCGAATACGCACTTGGTTCGGTTGCTAACAAAAACGGCGCCTACCTCATGTACCTCGATATCTCCGCCTCAGCCGCCATCGAGGGCGACTCCCTCTTTGACACGTCTGTAGAGACAGCAGTTGCCTCCAACAAAGCTTCTGACCCGCTCGAATATACCACGACGGACGACACTACTGAATCGGTCGATATCAATACTTATCCTACCTACTATCCGCTGGCGTGGAATCAGGGCCATACGGCGCCTGCTTCGACGAATACCGGATACGTTATCAGCGGCGGCAGCACCGATTCGGCGCCTCCCGGTGATATCCGCGTATCGCGCTACAATAAAAACGCCGCGGGCAACTGGGCGAGTATCCGCGCGTCCCTGGCGAACGGCGTACTGAATAACGGGCGCGTATATACCATAGTAAACGGCACCCAGCAGACCATCACCCAGTACGGTATAGGCAACCAGCTTACTACCCAGTACGAAAAGGTTTCTGCTGAGGTCAACGATTTGCTGCGCGACGAGACTTACGTCTACGGCATGCACTTTATGCAGGCCCAGATCAGTGCGGCGGATACCGTCACGGTTCCAAAGGCCGTGATCAACGGAACGACCTACACTGATTATGCCATGCCTCAGGACTCCATAGATTTCAACGTCGCGACAAAGGGGCGTGTGACCTTTATGGCAGGTACGTATTTCAGCGGATCGAACGGTACCCAGAGCTTCTTCTCGCTGCACCACGTACTGCGCGACTCCGATCAGAATATAACCGCGATCAAAGAGCTTGCGGGGATCTACGGCGACGGAGACAGCACCCACAACTACGTATACAGCTACGTGGGCGATACAAATTACTATAATTCGGACGGCACGCTGGCCGGCAGCTCGCTGCCTTCGGGCTACGCCCAGATCTTTGATACGGCTGTTATCAGAAACAGGCGCAACCTCACCATGAACTCCGTCTACTACTTCGAAGTACCGCTGGATGCGGGAGAGTTCGCGCTCGGGTCCGCTGACGGTGACGGAGCATATCTGATCTATCTGGATATCGCGGCAAACGCGGACTTCAGCATCAGGACGACCACTACCGAGACGACGCGCGTCTCCACCGTGGCGCTTGACTATCCGAAGGGCGTTGCTTTCGTGGATGCGGCCGACTCTGTTCTCTTTGATACCGAGGGCTCGCTGGATCCGTCCAAGTCCGTATTCCTGTCGCTTCCGACGGCGGCGTCTGCGGGTACTACGACCTTTGCGATGAGTCAGGACAAGACCCTGACCGTGACAAATACGGATGCGCTGCTGACCGGATATGCCGCAAAGAACGTCCCCGCCGATGCGACACTTGTCGTGACGAACAGCTCGGGCAGCCCGGCGACGATCAACGTTACCGGCACGGAAACGATCACCGAGACGGTTACCTCGCTGGATGCCAATTCCGCGGGAGGAACGATAACGACTACTACCGTGACCACCCAGACCACGCAGAACGGAGCCACCTCTACCGAGGTCGTCCAGAACGTCGCCACGACGTCGATCTCCGGCACTACCACTACGGTGACTACCAGCCCCGCTCCGGCTTATGACGGGCATTCTCTGATCCCGACGGACTATACGGGCGCGGAGCCTGCGCCGGCAGCTGTTATACTGGAATACAACGTCGAGGGCATGGGCCTTACCCATACCGTCACGCGTGACGGCAGCCTGAATCTGGTGGCTACGGAGCAGACCGTTTCCGTGACCGAGGGCGATCGTACCGTGGAGTACACCGTCTTTGACGCTGTGCGCCAGACCGGTGACGAGGACAGCACGGCCGCAGGCAAGTACGACGTTGTCATCGGCGGCACTGCAGGCACCTACGACGTCTACGTAACGACGCTGGATACCAACTTTGATTATACGATGAATACCACTGCATTCTCCGTGACCGGCAGGAGAGAAGTGACCGTCCAGTAACGGGCTGCAGTGCGGACCATTACCGCCGTCCGGGGCTCCCGGCGGCGGTTTTGGTAAAAGAGGACGGGTTATATGCCGCATGGAATAACGCTGTTCAGAATAAACCGTTTGATAAGGTTGAACCGTTAAAGTAGGTGACAGACTATGTTTTTCAGAGATGGTTTTGTTTATGGATCCGGATATGGCGGATCACACAAGATCGCTTCCGTCAAAATACTGCGTGATATGATCATGCTTGTTACTTTCGAGAACGGAGAGACAAGAGTCTTTGATGCGGCATCACTTGATGGAGAGGCATTTGAGCCGTTAAAGGAAAGCACTGTATTTAGGGACTGCAAGATCGAATACGGAATCCCTACATGGAAGGATGGGGAAATAGATTGCTCGCCGGATTACATCTTTGAGCATAGCTACGAGATAGAGACGGACGATTTTGTTTGTTGATAATTATATTCGGGATATCCTGGCTGGCTTCAGTAATTATATCTGCAGACTGAAGTGCATAATAAGCAGGCCGAGTTTTTATGACATTTTTACACGGTTTTGTGCCGTTTTTTTGCTGAAAAATATTTACATTTGAGTGAAAAAATGTATAATAAACTGAGGCTATTAGTAACATGGCTCATATTGTATTGTCAAAAGAGCCGGAATGCCGTGTTATGACCTGAAAAGGTGAGAGGATCATAAATATGTCAGAAGAAAAAGAATTGCTGGAAGGCGCAGATAAAAAACAGAAATCCGGTGCGAGGAAAGTTCTCGGCATCATAGGTAACGTCATCCTTTGGATATTTGTCGCGTTTTGCGCGCTGATCACGGTCCTGGCTTTTGCCCAGACCTCCAGCAGCTACAACGTCCCTTCCATCGGAGCCACAACGATCCTGAATGTGCAGACCGATTCCATGTTCCCTACCTTTAAGGCGGGCGACATCATCATCGGCGAGAAGGTCGACGATACGGAGGCCATGCAGCTTAATGTGGAGGATGTTATTACCTTTGCTGTCGATGACCTCAACGGCGACGGATACAGAGATCTGAACACCCACAGGATCATAGAGGTCGAGAAAGATGCTTCCGGTGCGGTCACCGGTTATGTCACAAAAGGTGATAACAATCCTATCGAGGATACCGACACTGTGCTTCCTGGCGCGGTCGTATGCAAATGGAACGGCACGAAGATCCCTTCGCTGGGCAAGTTCCTTTCCTTCCTTCAGACTCCTACAGGCTTCCTGGTAGTGATAGTTATCCCGCTGGTGCTTTTCTTCCTGTTTGAACTGATCGTATTCATCCGCAAGTTCCTCGCTATAAAGAACGAGGGCAAAAAGCAGATCACCCAGGCCGATGAGGAGCTGATACGTCAGCGCGCAATCGAGGAGTACATCAAGAATCAGCAGGCAAATGCAGCCGCACAGGCAGAGGCAGCCGCGAAAGATGCTTCTGCGGAGGCGGAAAAAGCTGCGGACGATGCAGCCGCTGCTGTGCAGGAGGCTGAAAAGGCTGCGGAAGATGCAGCTGCCGAGGTCAAGGAGACTGTGGCCGAGGCGGAGGAAGCCGCTGAAAAGGTGCAGGCCGAATAGATTCCGTGATGTGAGCCCTGCCGTCCTGAGGATGCAGGGCTTTTCATTTTTTGTGATAGTTATCTGGAAGGATTATTGATAGATGGATGCTTTTCTGAACTGGTTTTTTGCTTTCTTTACGACAATACTGAGCTCTCTGTGGAACGGTATATCAGGTCTGTTCACAGGCTTTGCTCAGCTTTTTAACATTCCGATGTATATAGAGCAGCTGAATCGCTACAAGGACGGTTTTAACGTCCTTGCATGGATACTGGCCACGCTTTCCATCCTGCTCACGTATGCCATCGTAGGCGGCATCATCTTTTTGATAGTCCTTTTGATACGTAAATATGTCCGTTTCCGCAAGTCTATCGTAGGTAATGAAGACCTGCTCGAAGAGGTTGCGGATCTTCACCGCGACGTCATTCAGCTCACAGCGGAAAAGGAGCGTCTGCTTGCACTTAAGATCGCGCCTACAGGCATGAGCTATGACGACCTGCGCACTATATTCGAAGAGCAGACTGCGGCGGGAGCCGAGGGTCAGGTTGGACTGACAGCCGGTGTAGGCGGCATGGTCCCTGCTGCGCCGGCTGCCGGCGCAGCCGTCGCAGCTGCAGCCTCCTCCGGAAGCGGCGCGGACGTGAATCCTTCGGAGTCCAAGCGTTTCTTCCGTCTGTCGGCTGTGGATGAAAAGTATTCGTACTACATGCCTCCCGAATACGACAACTCCATGAACCTCGAGCAGCTCTGCGACGATATCAGGAATTTCGCCTGTTCCAGAGGCCGCCTGTTCTATGAGAAAAAGATTATCCGTCTTATGTTTGCCGGACTTGCTTCCACCAAGCTGATCCTCCTGCAGGGTATTTCCGGTACAGGTAAGACTTCGCTGCCTTATATCATGGGCAAGTATTTTATGAACGACGCGACCATCGCCTCCGTACAGCCGTCGTGGCGTGACCGCTCCGAGCTGTTCGGCTTCTTTAACGAATTCACAAAGAAATTCAACGAGACAGAGGTGCTCAAGCGCATCTATGAGTCTTCGTACAATGACGATATCAATATCATCATCCTCGACGAGATGAACATCGCGCGTGTGGAGTATTACTTCGCCGAGATGCTTTCAGTCCTCGAGATGCCCGACCCGAATGAGTGGCGCATAGAGATCGTGCCTTCATCCTGGCCTACCGACCCCGCCCACCTGGACGACGGCAAGCTCCAGATCCCTCAGAATGTCTGGTACATCGGTACGGCAAATAACGATGATTCCACCTTCGCGGTATCCGACAAGGTCTACGACCGTGCGCTCGTCATCAATCTGGACAGCAAGGGTATGCCTTTTGAGGCTCCCGATACGGCTCCCAAGCATATCAGCTACTCGCATGTAGAGGAGATGTACAAGGAAGCTGTCGAAAAGAATCCTGTCAGCCAGGAGATACTTGACAAGATCAGCAATCTCGATCTCTACGTCATCGAGAAATTCAGGGTGGCTTTCGGTAACCGTATCATGAATCAGCTCAAGATCTTCGTACCGGTCTACGTTGCCTGCGGAGGCACTGAGCTCGAAGCCATCGACTATATCCTCGCTACAAAGGTGTTCCGCAAATTCGAGGCACTTAACCTTTCTCTCATCCGTGACGAGATCCGCGGTCTGATCCTTTATCTCGGAAACCTCTTTGGCAAGGATTCCATGAAGGAATGCGTGGCTTACCTGCAGCGTCTGCAGAAGATGTCATTCTAAGGGACGCGCCGCTTTTGCGTGTTAATTGCCATCCCGATGCGGGAAGGGGGATCGCAGAGCGGTGGATGAGGGGATAAAACATGCCTGAAACCAACACAGCCAATCAGAATACAACAGCCAGAGAGCTCCGTGCCTTCCATCAGGAAAACGGAACTCTCATGGATATACTTATCGAGGAGAGCGATATTTTCAGCTCCGTCATGGCCATGCTCCAGAGCGGGCAGGCCAGCGTCGAGCTGAAAAAGCGCTATATGCTGCGCGCCATAGATGAGACATGGGTAAACGCTATCGAGGATGCTCTGCCTTATCTGGACGCCGCGCTCCGCAATCCGTCAAAATACATCATGGAGAGAGAAGAAGTCCTTCCCATCGAGATGTCCAAGAATATCTCGCCTGCCTCCGTGAAGCATCTGGCGCAGCATACTGATCTCATCTCAAAGATCGAGGGCGACACGGTCACTCCTTCCAAGCTGCTCAACGTCTTTCGTGAAGAGACTCTCCAGACCTACGAAAATAAGTTTTTGAATACGCTCATCAACCGCCTGCTGACCTTTGTCGCCATGCGCTATGATGTGGCAAAGAACGAGGGCCAGGATACCCGCGAGACTTCGCTTGTCATGGAGCAGTCTTTTTCACACGGAGACCTCAAGGGCAAGATGCATTTTACTCTGGAGATCGCGGAGCCTACGGACGATTCCGATCTCGTCGAAAAGAACTACTCAAAGACCACCGATCTGTGGAAGCGCGTGGTAAAGATATACGATATAGTGCAGACCTACGCCGGCTCGGAGTTCGCGAGGAACATGGGCCAGAGTTTTGTGCGTCCGCCCATCATGCATACGAACGCGATCATGAAGAATCCGAACATGCGCAGATGTCTGACCCTCTGGCAGTTTATCGAGGGATATGAGAGCGCAGGCTACAGTATGCTGATCCAGGAGAATCTGGAGGACGTGCCCGAGGCGTATCTGCGCGATCTCTACAGGGCGGCGGCGGTCCAGTATCTGAATTTCCGCTACAATATACGCAACGACATGGAGGATGACGGGATGCTGGATACCCAGCTTACCGACGAGGCCTTCATGCCCAGGATCATCGACCGCCTTAAAAAGCTTTCGGCCGATGAATTTGATATCATCAGAGACGTAGAGCAGGAGCAGAGCTCCGCTGCTTACGCACCCGGCGTGATGGCCGAGGCGCTGGCCGTTTCTCTGCGCGCTTCGGAGATCATGCTTTCCGCAAATCCGGAGGAGTCGCTTGCCTACGGGGATATTCCCGAGCCTGAGCCTGTACCGGAGTTTGTCGAGCCCGAGTCCGCGCCCGGAGAGGAAACTGCCGGCGAGGCGGAAGATGAGACCGGAGCCGTGACGGATGAGACCGGAGCCGTGACGGATGAGACCGGCGATAATATGACCGGCGCCTCGCAGGAGACGGAGAAGAGCGATGCCGAAAACGGCGCCGATACAGCGGATGAAGCTGCAGATACGCCCGGCAGCATGACCCTGGCCGAGTATAATGCCGCCATGAACGGCAGAAAGCCCGCGGACAGCGGCGAAAAGAAGAGAAGACCTTCTTCCGAAAAGAACCGTCAGGCCCGTATGAAGAAGCGCGGTATCCAGCACAACAAAGGACGCCATCCCAGGAATAAATGAAAAAACTTTTTAAAGTACTGAAAATCATAAAGGATGTCCTTGGATACCTGGTCATGCTGGTCCTGGTGGGCATGACGGTTTTTGTACTTGTGACAAATTCGCGGGGCGACGTACCCTTTTTCGGAAATCACAGCATCATGTGGGTGCTTACCGAAAGTATGGAGCCGGTGATCCCCGAGCGCAGCAATATCCTCGTGGAAAAGGTCGATCCCGCCGAGCTTGCCGTGGGCGATATCATAGTCTTCGTCTCGCGCGATCCGCTGATCGAGGGCCAGAGAAATACACACAGGATAGCTGAGATAATCGGCGATCACGAGGAGTTTGTCACAAAGGGCGATCACAATCAGGTGGAGGACGCGTATCACGTATTCCCCGAGGATGTCGTGGGACGCTACGTGCGCAACCTTCCGATAGTTACAAGATTTACCAGACTTCTTTCCACAAAGATGGGTCTGATGATGATCATAGTCGTGGTGATGGCTGTAATGATGCTGCTGTATCTTCCCGATCTGAAGAAATCGCTGAAGAAGCAGGAGGAGGAAGCCGCCAGGAGCCACGAGGAGTTCATCGAAGAGATGGTCCGTCAGGAGCTTGAAAAGATGAAGTCCATGAATCTTGTCATCCCCGGCCTGAACGGCGCACCTGCTGAGCCTTCAGCAAAGGAGATATCCGCTCCCGCTGCCGATGAGGCATCCGACGGGACGGCCCCTCAGGCGGAAACAGTCAGTGAAGGCACGAGCGAAGAGGTGCCATCCGCAGAAGACGCCGGAGATGAGCCGGCATCCGATAATACTACAGGAGAGAACGATAAATGATCTCGCGCTTAAAAAATCACGGCCGTACTCTGGTGCTCATATTTACGGCTTTCCTCTGCGTAATGCTGCTGCTTGTCGGAGGAATGATCATGAGCGAGTATACGACTAATCTCGACGATCAGGCCAGTGTTCGCGGTCAGCTCTACACCACGGATTCCGTCGGTGCTCTCAGAGACCGCGTCAATTACTATATGTCTTTGTCCGAGACTATGGCCGAGGCCGTCAAAGCCTCCAATCCCGCCGATCGTGACGGCTTCCTCGCCGTGATAAACGGCCTCTTCCGTGACGATCGTTTCAGCGAGCTCTATTTCTGCCGTTACTATAAGGACGGTGTCGATTACACCCGGTACGGCGAGGTCTTTGATATGACGCTCGAGGACCCTGCCGTCAGAAACCATATCGCCGATCGCGAGACTATCTGCACCGGCGTCGTTACGGATCGCGATATATCGCTCGCCGTCGTAGGCTTTATCGTTCCGATCAATGACTTTGAATACGCGGATTCGATCATTTTCTTCTTCTCGCCCGAGGTCATCGTAAACGTAGACCGCGAGAAGCTTAACCAGGAGTATCTGCAGGATTCGACGCTTACCGTTATCTGCTCAAACGACGGTGAGATGCTGAATATCCTCTACCAGAAGCCGAACGCTGACGGAGAGAATGAGTTTGGCCTTCATAATAACATCTATGAGGCGCTTAGCGAAAAGCTGAAAAATGATGCCCTGCTTGATCAGGCGAGGGAAGTGATCCGTACCGGTTCGGCGGCTGCTTTCCCGACGACCATAGAGGGGACTGAGTTTATACTTGCCGTTTCGAGTATGGGAAGCAGCGATGCATCTTTTTCGGTGGTTGCACTTTATCAGGCAAATGAGATCTACAGCGGCGGCTACAGCACTATTAGTGTGGTTCTCGGCATGCTCGCCGTCCTTCTGATACTGCTTTTTGTGGTAGCGATCTCATCGATCATAAGCTATGCGCGCAGCCGCCGCAAGATTGCCGAACTCAGCGGTACGGATGAACGCATAGGCTGCAACAGCCGCGTGAAGTATGAAAAAGAAAGCGAAGAGCTGCTCAGACAGTACTCAGGTTCCAAATACGCCGTAATAGTTATCTGCATAAAGCATTATATGTATTTTGTCGATCAGCTCGGCTATGATGCCATGACTGACATTTTGATTCATATCCGCGATCTGATCAGGATAACCATGGATCCGTATGAGTCCTTCGGTTATCTGACGAACGGTGATTTCGGAATGACTGTCCATTATAAGGATGACACCGTTCTCCGCCAGCGCCTGTCACAGCTGTATACACAGGCAGAAAAATACAGAGAGCACATGCCGGATGGTTATCATCTGGAGCTCTTTGGAGGTATCTATGAGGTAAGCCGAGGCTTTACAGGCAATATCAACGAGATGGTCGATTTTGCCATGGATGCTTCGGAGGCATCAGCTGCTACGGATGATATCGGAACCTTCCATCGTTATAACGAGGACTTCAATGAGCGCAAGAGAACTATCGGATATATAGAGGTCCATCAGGAAGCCGCTCTGGCCGGCAACGAATTCAAGGTATTCTATCAGCCGAAGTATAATATAGCAAACAACCGTCCGGACGGCAGCGAGGCTCTGGTGCGCTGGTATGATGAGAACAAGGATCAGTACGCCCTGCCCGGTGTTTTCATGCCGCTGTTCGAGTCTAACGGCTTCATTACAAAGCTCGACCGCTATGTGTATGAGGAGGTATGTAAATACATCTCGGATTCACTGGCTGCCAGAGAGCGCGTCTATCCCGTATCGGTAAATGTGTCCCGCCTGACTGCCGCGGAACCTGATTTTGTCGATTACTATGTGGGCATCAAACGCAAATATAATATTCCTAACGGATATATCATGATGGAGTTTACGGAGAGCGTGGCATATGAAAACTATGATATGCTGCGTGATATCATCAACAGACTTCACGCGAACGGTTTCAAATGCTCCATCGATGATTTCGGATCGGGCTATTCTTCTTACAGCATCCTTAAGGAACTGCAGATGGATGAGATAAAGCTGGATCGTTTCTTTATCAAATCGGGCAGTTATGCTGATCGCGACGAGAAGGTCCTGACAAGCATCATCAGGCTTGGCAAGGATCTGGGAATGAAGATCACCCAGGAGGGCGTCGAGACCCGCGAGCAGCTCATGTATCTTAAGAAGCTTGGCTGCGAGGTCGTACAGGGCTTCTATTACGCCAAACCTATGGGCAAGGCCGACTTCGTAACGTTCCTGACGTCAAAGAAGATCGCGCTCGACTTCAACGAAGAGCAGCGCTGATATGATCACCGGCGCCCCGCATGGGGCGCCATATTTTTTTATTACTCTGATTTTAGTGTGAGCTTTGGAGGGTCCATTTCGTATAACAGGTGAAAAGGAGAGATCATGGCGGGCAGCTGCGACTATGAAAAGTACTGCAGAGAAGGCGATGATGAAGCTCTGGAACGGATCATAAGGGAATTCCGTGACGGGCTCATACTTTATCTGCGCACTTTTACGGGTGATATCCATACCGCGGAGGATATCGCCGAGGATACTTTTGTCAAGATCGCCGTGAAAAAACCGAGATACAACGGAAAGGCGTCGTTTAAGACCTGGCTGTACCGGATAGCCGGCAATATGGCTATAGATCATCTGAGACGGCGGAGGGAAAGCGTGCCGATCGATGACTGCGGTGAGCTTACCCTGGATGATATCTCTCTGGAGGAGTCGTATATCAGGGATGAAGAGCGCATTGCGGTGCACCGCGCGCTTGGAAAGCTTCCCGGAGACTATCGGCAGATCCTCTGGCTGGTGTATTTTGAAGATATGCAGGTAAGGGAGGCTGCGGCCGTGATGGGCAGGAGCGTCCATGCGGCAGAAACGCTCATATACCGCGCCAGGCGCCGCATGAAAGAGGAACTGGAGAAAGTATTATGAAAAGTATAGAAGAAACTGCCCGCAGCGTGATCAGCCGCCGGGATAAAGAACTCAGGAGGATCAGAAAAAGGAACCGGCGGTTTGCCGCGGCTCTGTCGGCCGGCGCAACGGTATTTGCCATAGCCACTGCGATGATCGTGACGGGCAGGGACAGCGGTAATAAAGACGCGGCAAGTGCGGTAAACTCCAGCCTGTCCGATGAAAACGCCGGGACAGAGACGGTGGTGAATGCTCCGGAGACGGATATCATCTGGATGAATGAGGGATATGGAGATGAGTTCCAGAGGCACAGCGCCCTCGTAGCCTCAGACGAGGCATTATTGTTTGGGGGACGCGACGGGAGTATAAGTATACAGATAGACTTCGGTGAAAAAGTGTTGTCGGCAGCTTCGGCTGACAGCCTTATAGCGTTCTCTTTCAATGCTTCCAAAGGGACGGCTGCCGGGACCGATAAAATGCAGGAAAAACTCAGCAATGAATGCTACCTGCTTTCGGGCAGGGCTGATGAAGCGCTCTTTACAGCAGCTGAGCGTCTTGAGAAAGATAAAAATATCACGAATGCGGAAGCGATGGCCAGGGCTACAGGCGACTCTGAGTATCTTCGTCTCGTCGGGGAATATAGAGAGAAAGCGGAAGAATACGAAAGATATCTGCGGAGCGTTCATTATGAAAGGAACAAGGATACGATAGAGACGTTTGAAAAGCTTGGTTTTACCGTGATCAGCAAAGGCACAGACGATGATTTTGACCGGTATTTATGCTTTGGTAGCGGAGGCGCTGTCCTGGCAGGAACCAAAGAACAGATAGACGCCTTGTCCCTGGAAGATTTTGAAGGCGTAGAACACATTACGCTGTACGGGAGTTCAAAGACTGACTTGCCGCGCATATACGGTGAACCGAAGCGAATGGTGCATTTGAGAGAAGATTCCAAGCTTACGGACGAGCTTTTAGCTGCATATGAGGAAAACGGCGGTGCGGCTCTTAAGGTCAGGATACAGGCCGGATGGGATGACGATCTGTGGGGCGAATGGGTAGATCCTCATGTATACGCCTATGAGGCAATAGGGCTGCACAGCGAAGAAGAATTCAACGAGGCGGGCCCGGATATCCTGACCTCGGAAAAGGTGGATCTGTTCTATGAGGTCCTGAACAAATACACCTACTGGGTAAATGAGGAGAGATTCGGGAGCTTCTTTAAGGAGGGAGAGCTGATCGAAGCGAGGGAATATGCCTGGGATCTGATCGCAGAGCTGACCTGTGAGAGAGCACAGGAGCTCTGCAATAATAAATGTATCGCGTACATCACTCTGCCTGACCTGAATGAGAGCGAAGGAATTGAGAGTGTCATCGCGCTTGACGAGTAGATTCAAAAAAAGGAGCTGCAAAAAGCAGCTCCTTTATAATAATAAGAACTATCAGGCTTTGCCTGCGCAGCCGAGAACGTTGAGGATCTTGCGGGCGACCATATCCTTTACGGCCTGACGAGCGGGCTTCAGATACTGACGGGGATCGAAATCGCCGGGATGCTCGGCAAAGTACTGGCGGATGGTAGCTGTCATCGCAAGACGGATATCGGAGTCGATATTGATCTTGCAGACGGAGGACTTGGCAGCCTCGCGAAGCTGATCCTCGGGGATGCCGATAGCGTCGGGCATCTGTCCGCCGTAAGTGTTGATGATCTTTACGAATTCCTGAGGAACGGAAGATGATCCGTGCAGGACGATAGGGAATCCGGGCAGTCTGCGGGAGACTTCCTCGAGGATGTCAAAGCGCAGGGGCGGAGGCACCAGAATGCCGTCGGCATTGCGGGT
>JAFSTX010000041.1 GCA_017445585.1 Lachnospiraceae bacterium | reverse complement strand
CAGAGACCTCGGCAACCGCCGCGGCGACCTCTACGAGATCGGCCTGTGGGAGGACAGCATCGTGGAGAGCGGCAACGATATCATGTATGCCATCCACATCCCTCAGGAGAGCGTCACGATCCCCGAGACCATCGACGCCATTCGCGCGTCAATGCGCATGCAGGAGACCCGCGAGGAGGGCACCGCCGCCACGAATAAATATCTTAAGATCGGAACTTTCCTGCATACGGGTTGTGGGTTTGCCGTATAATCCTCTTGTTAGGTGCTATGCACATCATCCGTAAATCGTCTAACAAAACAGGAGACCGTATTGCTGGGTCTCCTGCCTTGCCAATGGCAATTAGTCAAAGTCGTATGGGTTGCTGTAGCAGAACGGATCCGCGGGAGCATACTCGCCAAGGCAGAATGGCTTTGGTTTATTTCGGAAAGTCATCTGGTTATTCTGGTTTGCCCAGTACGCCTTGTTGTTCGGATTATGCTGGTTTGCATAATCGTCGAGTTGTTTCTGGGTGTGTGTCTTTGAAGACACCCCTTTTCCTTTTGCCATAAGCGTCCTCCTTTCTCCCCGATTCCAATAACGATGCCTTTGCATACAAGATGGTGGACACGTTTCGCCTTAAAAAGGGGATCCGACGGGCCCTGTCGGATATGGTACCATCCCTGCAAGAAACACCTCTCGGGGGAGGAGAATAATTTTTGTCATGCAAAAATCATCAAGTCGATTATACAGGGACAAATAATCTTTCGCAATATTTCTTTTTCTTGTTCCATATAGACGTTCTATTCGTTGACTGTCTGTTTTATTGCTTGTTCCATCTAAAACAGCAAAACAATCTTTCTTGTTCCACATACATCCTTGTTTTTATTCATATTGTTATTGTTTGAGCGTCTTTTTGACGAACATCCTTTGGTAACGAAACAATGCAAAAAACCTCCCAAAAATATCGAAAAACAGGGGAGTATGGTAACGATATGAATACAAAACAACATTCCTTGAAAATGCTTTGCAAATTATACTTGTATTATAAACATATGATGATATAATTTGCATATGATGTATTTGATATTCAGGGGGTGCACATGACAGCTTTACAGGAATCGATCCGCCCTTCGGCAGATCTGCGGAACCATTACAGTGACATTTCCAGGCAGTGCAGGGAGGACAACGAGGCGGTCATCATTACGGTGAACGGCCGCGGTGATACGGTGTCGATGGCTTATGAGCAGTATAAAAGGCTGAAGGCCTACACCGAGCTGCTGGAGATGCTTATCGAAGCGGAAAACGACGTCAGAGACGGCAGAACGTCGCCTGCAGGACAGACCTTCGAACGCCTGCAGATAGATGCTCTCTCACAGACTCCTGAGATCGGGATCGTTCCCGCAGACAGTTTTCTAAGGCGGAACGGATTCCGGGTACTCATAACCGAAAAAGACCTTGTCTTCTATAAGGTAAACAAAGAGGAGATGACGGTCACAGTCTATGCAGTTACCGATCAGCGCCAGGACTATATCAGCATAGTGTCAGGATAATTGCGCACGTATTTCCTGTAGTGCAGAAGGACTGCATCTGAGGACTCGCATCCGCGCCGGAGGAGATCAACGAAATATGTCGGATTTTGCTATCAGGAGAAGCTTTTCGTGCAGCTGCGGCCGCACGCATTCCACTACAGTTAATGATGTGATCACAGGGAAAGGCGCGATATCGCGCCTTGGAGAGGCCCTCGCCAGGTATGGCGCAAGGCGCGTGTTTGTAATGTCCGATCCTGTGACGTACGAGGTGGCCGGGAAAGGCGCTGCGGAGCTGATCGGGAGTTCCGGGATGGAGGCCGTACCCTTTGTATTTGGCGTTTGTCCAAAACCTTCGGAGGAATTCGTCGGCTCCGCCGTCGAGCACTATGACAGCCGGTGTGACGCTATAGTCAGCGTCGGCTCGGGAGTCCTCTGCGATATAGGCAAGATACTTGCGCATCTTACCGGCAGGCCGTATGTCATGGTCGCGACCGCGCCCTCGTGCGACGCTTTCGCTTCGGCATCGTCATCCATGGAGAGGGACGGGCTGAAGGTCTCGCTCCCCACTTGTGCGCCCGATGTTATCATCGGGGATACGGATATATTGAAGACGGCGCCTGACCGTATGCTTGCTGCGGGACTCGGGGACATGCTGGCCAAGTACGTGAGCATTTGCGAGTGGCGCATCAGCCATATCATAAACGATGAGTATTACTGTCCCGCCATAGCTGACATGGTCCGCCTGGCGCTGGATAAATGCGTAAAAAACAGTGGATCGCTCATGCGCAGGGAAGACCGCGCCGTGGAGGCGGTATTTGAGGGTCTGGTTCTCTGCGGCGCAGCCATGGCGTACGCCGGAGTTTCACGCCCTGCCTCGGGGAACGAGCACTATATATCGCACCTGATAGACATGCGCTCGCTGGAGTTTGGCACTCCCGGGGATCTTCACGGCATACAGTGCGGCGTCGCGACGCTTTACATAGCGCGCCTCTATGAGAGACTTCGGGAGATCCGCCCTGACCGCGAAAGGGCTCTCGCCCATGCGCGTGCTTTTGACGCCGGAAAATGGAATGACGAGCTGCGCGGTCTGCTCGGAGGCGCGGCGGAGCCGATGATCGCCCTTGAAAAAGAGGAAGGCAAATACGATATTGCCGGTCATGCGAAGAGGCTTGAGAGAATAATCGCACGCTGGGATGATATTATGGCTGTGATAAGTGAGGAGATCCCTCCGTCAAAGCAGATAGAGGATATCCTGCTCAGCGTCGGAGCTCCCGCGCGCCTGGCGGAGATCGGAATAGAAGAGGAGCTTTTTTCGATACTCTTTAAAGCATCGAAGGATATCCGCGACAAATACGTGCTCTCGCGGCTCGTCTGGGATCTTGGGATAGAAGAACTGATGCAAAAGGTTTAGGCAAGATACCGTAAATCTCTTTGCTGAAAGTACGCAAATCCGCATATTGAGAAAAGGAACCGGCGTCTGAGAACTCCTCAGAGCGCCGGCTCCTTTTTTAAACTATGTTTAAGTATTACTTGTTCAGCGACTATACCTGCTGTTTTTTCTGCTCGAGCCAGGTTTCGAATTCCTGCTCGGAGACGCCGGCTGCCGCGGCGGCGTCTGACTTTGACAGGAGGTTTTTATTTACAAGATATACGAGCAAGTCCTGGCGCTCCTCTGTACGCCCTTCCTCTATCTTTTCTCTGTATTTCATTTCAAGCGTCATGAATTCCAACCTCCATTCATCATGTCTGCGCGCTTTTCAACTGCGCTTTCCAGACGGCCGACAAACTGCCCGCAGGTGTTTCGCCCCGCGATATAATTCAGAAAACTGCCAAGCTCGGGAGAAACATCATCCGCAGTGGCGATCTCCGGAACCGGAGTGGATTTCATTATAGAAGAAAAGATAGTTACTATCAAGTGATATTTTGTAAAAGCCCTACGTCTGCGAAGGGCAGGTAATAATTCATTGATTATCGTCTGAGAATACTCCCGCGTCCGTAAGGAAGGCACGCATCGCATAGGTCATGCGGCGTGCTTTCTTTTTATAAAACCTGATATACCTTACGTTATCTTCTCCGCGGAGCATGTAAAAGAAAAGCCTGGGACGGAAGATATCGCTTTTCACTATCATATCGCTGATGATAGCGCATCCTATACCCTGACAGGCCATGTGAAAGGTCGTAAGCTGCTGCCTGAAGGTGAAAATGCAGTGAGGGTAGAAGCCTTCGCTGCGGAAGATCTTTTTCTCACGTTTGCCCGTATCCGTATCGGGGGTCATATAAATAAATGGTGCGTCGCCAAGCAGGGAAAGCGGAGGCGCCTCGTGTCTGCCGGGATCCTTGTGGGCGTTGTTCAGTATGTCTTCGTAGCTCAAAAGGTATTCCTTCATTCTTTCATTGCACGGGTAGTTTTCCGGTACGGCGAGCAGCAGCATTTCGGGCTGGTAATTGTATTCCTCGTAGTAAGCCTTGTCGAGAGAGCAGCTGTCCACCAGCAGATCGATTTCTCCGTTTGAGAGCAAGGTCAGCATCAGGTCGATATTGCCGTCCATCAGAGAGATATCGATCGAGGGATGATTTGCCTGGAAATGCTTGAGCAGGGGCGGCAGTACATAGGACAAATTCAAATGACTTCCCCCGATCGTAAGCTTGCCGGTTTGGATCTGCCGGCTTTCCTCGAGATATACGTTAAAATTCTTTTCGATTTCATCTATGGAACGCGCGGAGCGTATATACTCCTCGCCGCATTCAGTCAGCTGTATGGGGTGGACGCTGCGGTCAAAAAGCTCGTCGCCCAGCTGTTCCTCAAGCCTTTTGATGGATGAACTGAGCGAGGGCTGCGAAATAAAGAGATTTTTAGCAGCCTGGGAAAAGCTGCCGGCTTTGGAGATTTCCATTACATAGTTTTTCAGCTCGAACATTATGCGCCTCCTGTATGTGATCGCGTGTAAAATATTGCTCAAGAGTTATATGTACAATAATAATATAAAAAAAGTGATATATCAATAAAAAACGCAGCAATCACTATTAAAGGCCAGACAGATATAGCTGGTGAGTTATAAAAATTATAAAAAAATACATATTGGATTATATATATTGCTGGTCTTATAATGAAATCGTAATTGAATTTGTGTAGTTTATATGCGGTTTTACTGAAGATTTTATGAAGATTACAAAAATCAGAATCGACTGTCTGTCAGTGCCTCTCCGCCACCCCTATCGGTTGTGCCGTGAATACGGAGTTCTGCCTGCGACTACTCCGGTGATAGTTTCTGTTTTTACGGATGAAGGGATCACCGGGTACGGCGAATGCAATCCGTGGCCAAGGTTTACCGGTGACTCGGCTGAGATATGCGCTTTGACACTTGAAAAGCATATCGCGCCGGCAGTTATCGGACTCGATCCGACAAATATAAATGCCATCCATCGCGCCATGGATGAAGCTATCAGGGGTCAGCACCTGACTAAGGCTGCGGTGGATATCGCCTGTCATGACGTATGGGGCAAATCGGAAAACGTCCCTGTGTGCCGTCTGCTCGGGGGTGAGCTTCGCAAAGGTATGCGCTGCATGTGGGCCGTGGGAGGAGCTGAGCCCGAGGTAAATGCGCTTCAGGTCCTCGAGGCAAAACAGAAGGGCTATGACGGCTGCATGATCATGATCGGGGGAGAAGACTGGAAGCATGACGCAGCCAGGACGGCTGCCATCAGGGAGGCGGTCGGACCTGATTTTCCCTTGATCGTCGACGCCAATCAGGGCTGGGACGTGGACACGGCGGTACGCTACTGGAAGCAGATACGTCATCTTGATATCCTCTTTTTCGAGCAGCCTGTCCAAAGCTGGGACGTGCAGGGCATGGCGGAAGTACGCCGCCGGATAGACATCCCGGTGTCTGCGGACGAGAGTGTGGTAACACTGAGAGACGCCCGTAATCTTGTGGAAGCGGGTGCCGCGGACGTATTCAGTATTAAGGTCGCAAAGAACGGAGGTATAAAGCCCGCAAGGGAACTCTGCGACTATGCTGATGCGAGCGGCGTTCAGATATTTTTCAACAGCATGATCGAGGAGGGTATCAGCGAGGCTGCAAGCCTTCAGCTGGGAGTCACAAGACCACGCGTTTTTGCAGGCATCGGCCATGCTTATTTCTCGCCGAACCGCCTCGACGGTGATATCTGTTCGTATCATGAACAGATCCATCCGGAGAGCGGCGAGAGCATCCTTTCGGACCTTCCGGGTCTTGGAGTGAAGCTGGATGAAGCCGCAATGAAAAGGTATACAACAGATACGCGCACGGTCGCGGAAGTGTAGAAATCGGGCTTCTGCGGCAGTTCGGAAAACGACAGTTATATTCCGTACAGGACGGATAAAGAAATAATGATAAGGAAGCTTGTATCATGAGTAAGACGTGGGCTATCATAGGAGGAGGCAACGGAGGACAGGCAATGGCCGGTCATCTGGCCTCGATGGGAGAGAAGGTTCGCCTGTTTGACGTGGTTCCCGCTACCGTGGATGCGCTGAATGCAAAGGGTGTGATAAATATCCATCACGCGGTGGAAGCCAGCGGCAGCCTTGAATTCGCGACAACAGATATAGCAAAGGCCATGGACGGCGCAGATGTCATCATGATGATACTGCCATCGATCTATCACGAGAGCATGGCCCGCAAGATGGTGCCGCACCTCGCGGATGGCCAGGTGGTGGTGCTTCATCCCGAGGCCTCCTGCGGAGCTATGGCATTCCGCAAGGTCATGGAGGACATGGGCTGCAAGGCTGACGTGATTGTGGCCGGGTGCAGCACTCTGCTCTACTCAGTCCGTGCCAGGGAGCCAGGAGAGGTATATATCTTCGCTATCAAGGATGAGGTCCCGGTGGCTGCCCTGCCTGCATCAGATAACGATAGACTGATGGACGCCCTCAACCCTCAGCTGCCATGGTTCCGCTGCGCGGGAAACGTGCTGATCACGAGTCTGGATAATCTGAACGCCATGGCTCATCCTGCTCCTATGCTGCTGATGACGAGCCGTATAGAGGCGAGGCCCTTTACGCCTTTCATGTACTACCGTCAGGGCATGACGCCTTCCATAGGCAGATACGTGGAGGCTATGGACCGGGAGCGCGTGGCCATAGCAAAGGCCTACGGCTTTGATGAGCGCTCCATCAACCAGGAATACGTGGATATGTACGAATGCGGCACGCCGGATATGCCCCTTGATCAGCTGATGAGGAACAACGAAGGTTATGAAGGCATCATGTGTGCGGACACTCTTGCCACGCGCTATGTCCTGGAGGACATCCCTTATTCGCTGGTCGCGATCCGCGCTCTCGGCCAGGTAGCCGGCGTACCTACGCCGTGTATCGACGCTGTGATCACGCTCGGGTATACTGTTCTTGCGGACAAAATGGATGAGGGCCGCACCGCGCGGATGCTCGGGATAGAGGGCATGAGCTGCAGTGAATTGAGAGAATACATACTTGGGTAAAAACAGCAGTATCGCTCACCCGATGTCATTAAGTTTACATTGATTTGCAACAGGGATATTATTTCGAAAGCATAGATCAGGAAGCTAAAGATAATGAAGGCTAAAAAGGCGAAAAAATACAGCTGGAGGCTTTTTAAAAGACAGTGGCAGCTGCACCTGCTCGTGGCGCTGCCGGTCCTTTACCTTGTCATTTTCCATTTTATTCCCATGTACGGCGTTCAGATCGCCTTCCGCGATTATCGGCCGCTCAAGGGTGTTACGGGAAGCGACTGGGTGGGACTTAAATGGTTCGAGCAGTTTCTTTCCAGTTATAACTTCAGAGAGGTATTTTTCAATACCCTGATACTTTCGCTGTATTCGCTGGCCACGTTCCCGCTGCCGATCATATTCGCGCTTATCCTGCATGCGATCAGGCGCGAAAGATATACCAAGGTAGTACAGACAGTTGCCTATATTCCGCACTTTATCTCTATCAGTGTTATGGTAGGCATTATCTCGATGCTTCTGAGTCCCGTGAGCGGTATATACGGCAATGTCTACCGCGCATTGGGAGGGGTAGGATACCCGCTGGACTTCAGAGCCTCTGAAGGTGCTTTCCGTCATATCTATGTCTGGTCGGGCGTCTGGCAGACGATGGGCTGGAGCTCTATTATCTATACCGCCGCGCTCTCGTCTGTCTCACCTGAGCTCCACGAAGCAGCTCAGATAGATGGCGCGTCCAGATTCAAGCGTATGATACATGTGGATCTTCCGGCTATCATGCCGACCATCGCGATCCAGTTTATACTCAGATGCACACAGATCATATCGGTAGGCTTTGAAAAAGCGTACCTTCTTCAGTCACCTCTGAATACGTCTGTATCGGAGGTTATTTCCACGTACGTATATAAAGTCGGTATGTCAAGCTTCCGCAGCTTCTCCTACGGAGCCGCGGTAGGACTGTTTAATACTGTCATCAATCTGATCCTGCTGCTCGGCGTCAACTATACTGTACGCAGGGCAACAGACAGAGAGATATCTCTGTTCTGAAGGAGGATAAGATGAAACGCAAAGATAAAATCCGGAGCTCGGACCGCACGTTTAACACGATACTTATGATACTGGCGACCCTATGGCTGGTTATCGTCGCGTATCCGATCATTTATATCGTCTCCAGTTCTTTTTCTTCAGGCTCCGCGGTGTCCAGCGGCAGGGTGCTGTTGTGGCCCGTCGATTTCAGCCTGACGGGTTATGAGTTGGTATACAAATACAGAATGATATGGGTGGGCTATGCCAATACCATCCTCTACGCTATATTCGGAGCCACGCTTAATCTGATAATGACTGTCTGCTGCGCCTATCCGCTCTCCAGAAGAGACTATATCGGCAGAGGTTTCGTACAGAAGATCCTGCTTGTCGCTATGGTCTTTTCCGGCGGACTGATCCCTACGTATATCCTGGTATCCGGACTGGGGCTTGTGGATACCAGAATATATCTTATCATCAGCGGAGCGGTGAATATCAGTCATATAATAATCATGAGGACATTCTTCCAGAGCACGATACCGCAGGAGCTTCTGGAATCTGCAAGGATAGACGGAATATCCGATATTGGTTATCTGATAAAGGTAGTTCTGCCGCTTTCAAAGGCATCCATCTCTGTTATCCTTCTTTATGCACTGGTGGGAAAATGGAATGATTACTTTACTCCGATGATATATCTGCGCACCAGGGAGTATTATCCGCTTCAGCTGGTAGTACGTGAGATCCTGAATGCCGCAAAGGTCGACGTAAGCAACATAACGGATCTGGAGGTGGCGGAAAAAATGGCGTCTGCAGCGGATCTCATGAAATACTCGCTGATCATAGTCTCCACTCTTCCGATGCTCGTGCTGTATCCGTTCATGCGCAAATATTTTGAGAAGGGCGTTATGATCGGCTCGCTCAAGGGCTGACGCGGCGCGCCTT
Source organism: Lachnospiraceae bacterium (assembly GCA_017445585.1). Classification (GTDB taxonomy): domain Bacteria; phylum Bacillota; class Clostridia; order Lachnospirales; family Lachnospiraceae; genus UBA3774. Next base: position 6,771 of record JAFSTX010000041.1, on the reverse strand, counting down.
ATAGTTCCGGATCGTTTATAAATCCGTCCGATCACGAAGGGAGAAACATATTATGAAACGTATTATCGCATTTTTTCTGATCCTGGTAATATCAGCCGGCCTGCTGGCGGGCTGCGGCAGCGGCGGTGGAGACGCCGAAGAGAGCGGGAACAGCGCCTCGTCTGACGGCTCCAGGACTCTGACCATAGGTATCCCGCAGAGCTCTGCTATTTCAAGTTATACCAAGGATAACGGCTTTACGGACTATCTTCAGGAAAAAGCAGGAATAGAACTCAAGTTCTATTACTTCTCCAGCACACCGTCCGAGTACAGACAGCAGCTTGCGCTGATGTGCAGCGCCAACCAGGAGCTTCCCGACGTACTGCTGGGAATCAGTCTGGAGCACTATACGATGAATCAGTACGGGGAGGACGGGTATTTTCTGGATCTGACTGAACTGATCGAGAAGTATGCTGACAACTACAAGAAGGCTCTTGCCGCGCTGAAGGAGACCGATCCCGAGGTGGCGACATACGCATCTGAGAAGGTGAAGAACACCAACAACGGCGCCATCTACGGTATGCCTCGCGTCATGCCCATTGCCACCGACAGCCTGCAGAGCTTAATGCATATCAACAAGAATTGGCTGGATCAGCTGGGGCTGGCTGTGCCCACCACGCTCGATGAGCTGGAAAATGTACTGCAGCAGTTTGCTTCCAACGATCTGAACGGAAACGGTCAGAACGATGAGATCGCCATGATCGGCGGAGCCGGCGTAAGGGATTACATCATCAACGCTTTCGTATATTTTCAGGATACCGCTTTCAACGTCACCGACGGAAAGGTGTGGGATCCGGTTTATACCGACGAGTTCCGTCAGGCACTGATCTACGGTAACGATCTTGTCAAGAAGGGGCTGTACGACTCCAAGAGTTTTACCATCACCACCAACGGTGAATTGAGAAATCTTATCAGCCCTGTGAATGCACCGTCAAAGGTGGGTGTGTTTACGGGACTCTCCACTGTGATGACCAACGTGAATTCTCCCGCCATCGGCGAGTTCACAGTTATGCCGGCACTGGCAGATGCAACCGGCAAGGGCGGCTATATGATCATCGGTGAGCGTCAGGTCGACTGGAGCGGCTTTATTACAAAGGATTGTGAAGATCCGGAACTGGCGATGAAGTTCCTGGATCTGTTCTATGACGATGAGACGGTATCGCGCCAGAGACACGGCGTCGAGGGCGTGGATTGGGTGCGCTATGACGGCACCAACGGCTCGGGTACCAAGTCCTACGTCAAGCAGATCAACTCCGAGGCGTTTTTCGAGGGCAAGAGCACGTGGGGCGGCAATATGCTGGGTATTCTGACTGATTACAATTACCTGACCGTATCTGAGGAAGCTGCCACGGAGCGTATTGCCCAGACCCAGCGGCTTGTAAAGGAAACGTGGGATCTGATGCACGCGGCCAGGGAAGCTGAGGAGCGTGCCGTCCATCTGGTGTATACCCCGGAAGAGTACTCCGTCCGCGAGGAAAAGCAGAATCTCGCCACAACCTATCTGGTTGAGCAGATCACGCTGTTCTTTGCCGGTGAAAAGGATCCCTCCGATGACGCGCAGTGGAACGAGTTTCTCGATACTCTGACGGGTCTCGGCAGAAAGGAACTTCTCGATATTGCCCAGCATGCGTATGACAGAAAGTGATAACCTGCTTAAAGAGGGAGAGCAGTGTCATGAAAAAAAGTACGAAGATCTTAATCATTACTCTGAGTTGTCTGCTTATTGCGGGAGGCGCAGGTGCGTTTGCCCTGTTTTCGGGCTTCTTTGAACAGGCGACATTTGAAAAGATCACGGATAATGAGCTTTTTAAAGAGCTTCCTCTTCTCGAAAATGAGTCTGCTGTTTACAACGAACCTGAAGACGTCGGTGCAGGCAACACCTTGCTGTGGATCCATAATATTTCCTATAACGATTATACGGCATATCTGAAACTGCTTGAGAAAAACGGATACGTCAAGTTCGCGGACAACGGTGAGGGGGGACTTGAGGGCTATGTATACATGGCTCATTATCAGAAGGATGATCTGACCTTTACTGTTACGTACTATATGCGTCTTTACGACGTTTCCATAAATGCATGCCGGAATGCGGTCCTTTCGGACCGAATGATCTTCCGTGACGACTATGCCGCGGGAAACATTCCCGGCGCGAAGACGACGCTTACAGTTCTGGAGCTGAACAAGGCCGGAAACTCATTTGTGTTTCAGCTTAAAAACGGGCACTATATCGTAAATGACGGAGGAGTAGCCGGAGAGATCTTTTATCTGCTGGACTTTCTGGAGGAGCACGCCCCCGGCGGCGAGAAGCCTGTAGTGGAGGCCTGGTTCATCTCTCACGCGCATCAGGATCATATGGGAGTACTGAGAGCACTTCTTGTGCGTCCCGAACTGGCGCAGCGGATCAGTGTGGAGGGACTCTATTTTACTTCAGCGAGCGACGCTGCAAACGAAGAGAGGCGCGGCTCTGAAATGATGGGCGCGCTTACAGCTCTCGTCCTTAACTCTGTAGCCGCAATGAAGACCTCCGACGGGTCGGCTACGCCGCTTTACCGCATGCACGCGGGCGAAAGATATTATTTCAGCGATATTACCGTGGACGTGGTCTTTGAACAGAGCGTACTCGATTATCGCGAATGGACTACGTCGAATGCTCAGTCGACCACACTGATGTACACGGTGGAAGGCCAGAAGGTATACATACCGGCGGATACTGACTACGAATGTCAGCTTAAGACGCTGGATATTTATGACGACAAGTATTTCGATCTGGCCATCTATCTGACGCCTCACCATGGCGGCAATGTATACGACAGGATAACAGATCATCTGACTTACAAGACAGTCGTCGACTCAGGCAGAGCCTTCAGCGATTCGGCAAGCGGATTGCTTTCCAGGTTTGAGCAGCAGAAGCATCTTATCTCGCGGAGCGAGGAGCACCTGGCCTGGGGAGAAGGCGGATTGATATTTACGTTCCCTTACAGTGTCGGAGAGTTTGAACGTCTTCCTCTGGTAGACTGGACGATCTATCAGGCGGACATGGATGCGATATTGAAATAGAAAGGCAGCGAAGCGATGAACAAGATCATATGGCAGAAAGCAGGACTGATGCTGATCGCTTTTTTGGCGGTTCTTTTGCTGGCTTCCTGCGGCGGCCGTGATTATGCGGTCAATAAGAACGGGCTGGATGTCGAATGGTATAACGAAGATACGGATGAGTTCACGATCACTACAAAAGAGGAACTCTTCGATCTGGCCAAACTGGCATATTTCTATGATTTTAAGGGCCAGACATTTATACTCGGCAACGATATAGTCATAAATGAGGGCAACGCGGCCGACTGGCAGAGCGCTCCGCCGGAGTATGAGTGGGAATCCATCTATGGCTTTGCGGGTACCTTTGACGGACAGGGTCACACGATCAGCGGTATATACAGCAGGGGCGAGCTCTATTTTGCGAATATAGAACGCGTGGAAGGCCGCGGTTATCTTACCGCTTCTCTTTTCCGTGATACGGAGCCGGAGTGTGTTATAAAGAATCTGCGCATTGAGAACAGTTATTTCGAAAGCGATCTGGATCACGGCGCAGCCAGCTTTTCCAGCAACGGCGCGGGCACGTTCGATACTCTCTACAGCAACGCCATCATAAGAAGCCAGAAGTGTTATGTCGGCGGAATAGTCGGATATATGACGGACGATACCACGGTGACAAACTGCTGGTTCGACGGATCCATCGATATAGTTGAAGGATATGGCCGCTATGTCGGCGGTATAATCGCCCGTACGGACAGCGGAGCGGACGTGACGATCGAGCACTGTCTTGCCACGTCAAATATAAATTGTGATACGGAAAAATTCGGCAATCAGCTCGGCGGTATTATAGGTCAGTCCTACAGATCGACAGTTCTGGTACGAGACTGCCTGTATTCCGGATTGATCAACGGGCACAGCCTTACCGGTTCCGTGGTTGGAAATGTGGCTCCGGAATCCGTGCTTACACTTGACAACGTATATGTCTGTGCCGATTCGAACAACAGGCTCGTGGGTGTGCTCGAGGGCGACGGCAGGCTGGTCGGTCAGGCTGTCATCTGCGAGCGTGAGACCATCACGGGTATCGGCGGATACCAGTGGACAGATCTGGATTTTGAAAATTATTGGGCTGCGGCGGAGGATACCACGCCTGTGCTTGCAGCTTTTGCAGACAGCGCGCTGCCTCTGTCGGGCGTAGAAAAGAAGATCGACGTCAGCTGGTATGATGAAAACAGCGACAGCTTCGTTCTGATGGATGAGGCCGATCTCTACGGCTTTGCCCTGCTGTCATGTAAAACCAATTTTGAGGGTAAAACAGTCTCGCTCGGCGCGGACATGAAGCTGAATACCGGCAATGCAGGAGACTGGGGAGAGAAGGCGCCGGAAAACAAGTGGCTCGTGATCGGTTCCAGAGATTTTCCCTTTGCAGGCACCTTTGACGGCCGGATGTTCACGATCAGCGGTATGTATCTGAAAACAGACCGTCAGTACAGCGGTATGTTCGGAATGACGGCACAGAGCGCCGTGATAAAGAACTTCCGCCTTGAGAACAGCTACTTTGAAAGCAGCGAAAGGGGACTGGGCAGCATAGCCGGACAGGCTGTGGGAACCTTTGATACTATTTACAGCAATGCTGTCGTTGTATCGGATAAAGGAACTCTGGGAGGTCTGATAGGCCGTGCTACGGATAAGCCGGAGAACAGTATAACTATGTCCAACTGCTGGTTTGACGGCAGTATCGTCAACAGAAATAATACCTCGGAAGACGGCCGCTGCACGGGAGGTCTGATCGGGTGGATCGTAGCAAAGGCCGATATAAGCAACTGCCTCAACTCGGGCAGTATAGACGTCAGCAGCTATAACTGCTTTAATCCCGAAAATGACGGCGGCAGCGCCCACGTGCAGCCCTATGCCGGAGGTCTGTTCGGTTTCCTTTTCGGCGGATATGAAGCGTCAGTCTCTGACTGTCTGAGTACGGGCCCTATAATCATGGATGACGCCGTAACGTCGGCGGCAGGATCCATACTGGGCTATTCATCCGGAGTTACTTCCATTTTCAATACCTATGTCATAAAGGAAAACAGCCGCTATATAACCAGAGGAAATATCGGCGGAGCGCCGATCGAGTACAGGAAGGCGCAGATAACGGGATACAGCGGATACAAGTGGACCGGACTGGATTTTGATAATTACTGGGCTGTAGTAAAGGACGGAACTCCCGTTCTGAAGGCCTTTGCAGGAGAGACGCCTTCCCTTGAAGGCGTCGCCAGGATGATAGATATCAGCTGGTACGACAAAGACAAGAGCACCTATACGCTCTATAACGCTGCGGATCTCAGAGGCTTTGCGCTGCTTTCACAGGGGAATGATTTCAAGGGCAAGAGCGTAAAGCTTGGAAAAGATATATCGCTTAACAGCGGAAATGCCGAAAACTGGGATCGGATCATTCCGGAAACATCCTGGATGGGTATCGGTACCGTGGACAAGAGATTTGCGGGGACCTTTGACGGACAGGGCCATACCGTAAGCGGCGTCTATATGAAGGTTTCCACGAAGTACACGGGCTTCTTTAACGGAACCGATGAGAACGCCGTGATCAGGGATTTCAAGCTGACAAACAGCTATTTTGAAAGCAGCGATATCCAGATCGGGAGTATCGCAGGCAATGCCAAGGGTACTTTTGAAAAGATATACAGCAGCGCGGCAGTGAAGAATACGGGAGGCGGGATGGCCGGCGGATTGATCGGCTCTACATCCGATACAGGATCCGTCACCATGCGCGATTGCCAGTTTGACGGTTCCGTCACTATGACGGGACGCACCAGCTATATCGGCGGTCTGATCGGCCAGGTCCAGAACAAGGGCGGTACGGCCATCGGCAATTGTCTGAATACGGGCGAGCTGTATCATAAATACGATGGCCAGCTTGTGACGGCAGGCGTCGGAGGTCTGGTAGGAAACGCGATAGCGAAGCTTACTGTAAAAGACAGTGTAAATCACAGTGAGCCTAAATACACCTCGGGCGGTCATATCGGACTGATCGTGGCGATGAAGGGAGCTTCCGCTGATGTTACACTGACAAACTGCCATTCTATATTCTACAAGTCGCATGTCGGCGGTTCTCTGATGCTTGTCAGCGGAGTGCCGGATCCGTCCGACTGCTCGAGACAGATAACGGAAGATGTAGCAGGACTCAAGTCCTACGTAGCGCCCAAGGTCAAAGCATTGTTCTTCTCAGGCAGCGCGAAAGGACACTGGGTATGCAGCAAGGATTCGCTTCCTGTTCTTACGGCTTTTGCCGGTGAATACGCAGCAGGTACAGTAAAACCCGGAAAGGATATGGACTGGTACGGGGACGGCAGCGCAAAGGTATTTACGCTGACGACGGCAGCTGAGCTGCGGAGATTTGCGGCATTGTCGCAGGCAGATAGCTTTGCCGGTAAAACTGTAAAGCTTGGCGCGGATATCGACCTGAACCCGGGCTGGAGTGCATCTGCAGACGGCATGACCGGAGGCAGCGGGGCTCCTGCGGTCTGGACGCCTGTAGGTAAAAGCTCAAAGCCGTTTGCCGGAACCTTTGACGGACAGGGACATACGATCAGCGGCCTGTATCTGAACGCGTCCGCGAGCAATCAGGGGCTGTTCGCGAAGACAGGATCCGATGCAGTTATCAAGGATCTTTATCTGAAAAACAGCTATCTGAAT
>JAFSTX010000040.1 GCA_017445585.1 Lachnospiraceae bacterium | reverse complement strand
GCCCGGACCTCCCCGGCTTCGGACAGGATATAGACCTGCTTCGCCGCGATCTTGGAAACATACTCCCCCTCCGGGATGTGCCCGTCCAGGGACAGGCAGGCGGCCAGGTCGGTCTGTGCGGCATATCGGATGGTCATAACGGCCTCCTTTTCACGCCCGCTCCCAGCGGTTCGAAGGATTCCGGCCGGAAGCTGAGGATGGGCTTCCCTTGTTTCCGGCCTTTCCGAAGTTTTTCCCGGTTCATTGTATTACGAATGACGGGATCCCGTCAAGGACGGGGGATATTGTCTGAAGAACGGGTAGATTTCCGGCTGTCTTTCCCTTATAATTGTATGAGTAAAGATCTCGGAGCGTCGAAAGGGGCTGAGGCTATGAAACTGTCCAAGATATTTGAAGAAAAGCCGAAAAGCTGGGGATTCCGGGGCGATCCGTATTTTTGGGATCACCTGAAGGAACGCGCGGAGAGCATGGACCTGATCTCTCCCGACGAGCTGGAGAAGTGGATAAAAGAGGAATACCTCTCCGTTTCGGGCAAGGCTCTGACCGACAAATACATGGATTTTGCCGTCGTAAAACAGTTTGCCCACGGGGGAATGAGCTCCGGTGGCGTGGATAACCGGTGGTGGGTCGATACGGGGATCCCGCTGCTGAAAAGCAGGCTGGCCGCCCTCTGACAGATCCCGGTTCAGCGGGATAGCGTCCAATCAAAGTCTGTGAGGTAAAGGAAATGACGAAAGAGGAAGAAAAAGCCATATTCGACAGGGCCACGGAAAAGCTCGACCTGTATGTGCCGCTGCTTTTGAAGCACAACTATGTTGACGCGGCAAGGGAATTCCTTCAGCCTGGCGGGGCTTATGTGAGATTCGCCGTGAAGGAGTTCATGAAAGAGCTTATTTTCGAGCTGATCAAGCCCGTGGGAGAGTGGACCAGGGACCCTTATTACATAGATATGGACCCGATCTACGAAACGGTCAAAAAGGAACTTGCCGAGCATTTTGAAGTCCGGCATGGGTTGATCGGCTATATTTTCTCGGAGTTCGTTTTCGTAAAGATCAACGAGATCCTGTCCTTCAGTCTGCTCCGAGGGCACCATGCATTCTCGACCGTCGGGATACGCGTCGACGGATACGACGACGACCTGGACGAGGACTGGATGGGATTGGTCGCAGAGGAAACGAACGACGAGCTGCTGGCGCTTCAGGCCAGCGGCGATTGCGAGAGATGTTCCGCCTACTTCTTCCCCGATCAGACGGCGGAGTTCTGCCGGGTCGCCGAGCATATTTATGACGATATCGGGCGCTATATGGCCATGGCTGAAGATAAAGCGCGGATGATGGCCGAAAAACACGGGCTGTGAAATCCAGCGGATTGGGCATACCGATGGAAACGACAGGCAAGTATATGGACTACGAAAAAAAGGACGTGATCGGAAAGGTCCCGGAGGACCTCTGGTATGCGTGGCTGGAGCGCGCGTCGGAGGAGGACAAAGCGGACGAGGTTTTCATGAAAAAGCTCGTCGTCCGCCGGGGGGAATGCCTCCGGTTCGCGCCCGACTCGCTGAGAGCGGACAGGGACGTCGTCCTCAAGGCGGCAAAGAACTGCCCCTCCGCCTTTCTTTACGCATCGGACGAGCTGCGAAGCGACCGCAAGCTCACGAAGCAGGCGGTCAACCTGAACAGCGGGGTCATCCAATATGTGAAAGACGCCTTCCGAAACGACAAGGGCATCGGGCTCCTCGCTGTGAGAAAGGACGGCGGGAACATCGCCTTTCTCTCCGAGGAGCTCCAGAACGATATCGACGTGATCGAAGCCTCCCTCGGCGGCAATCTCTATCATCTGCGCTACGCTTCGGAGAAGGTGCGGGGCAACAGGGAGATCGCAATAAAAGCCCTTTCCCGGTACGGGAGCGTGCTCGAATACCTGCCGGAGCGCCTCCGCGCGGACAAGGCCGTCGTGACGGCGGCCGTGGGCTCGGCGTGGAACGCCCTGGAATATGCCTCCGAAGATCTGCGCGGGGACCGGGACGTGATCCTTGCCGCCGTGAGACATGACGGATACGCGCTCCAGTTCGCGTCGGATAAACTAAAGGACGACAAAGAGATCGTCCTGACGGCGATTGAAAAATATGAAGGCGACGTACTCGAATACGCATCGGAGCGGTTGAGAGACGACAAGGAGACTGTCCTTTCCGCCGTGGGCAGATGCGAATACTCGATCGGCTATGCGTCGGAACGGCTGAGGCATGACAAGGACGTGATCTTCGCCGTCCTGGAAGCGCATCCCGGCCAGTTTGAAAACCTGCCGGAGGACGTGCAGGAAAACCTGGATTATATACTATTCGGGCTTGAAAGCGTCGTCCGGCATCTGCCCGACCCGGAGGAATACAGCTTTTTCGACGACGCGCCGAGCGAATACTACACAGATTTCGAACATGCGGAGGACGATTTCCTCGACATACTGGAGTCGATGCCGCGGGAGGCGCTGAGAGAAGACCCGGCTCTCAACGACAGGGTCTGCCGCCTCGCCCTCCAAATCCACGACGCCTATTACAAGGAGGGAAACTATCCCTATGAGGCGGTCCACGACAGGCTCATAGGCAGGGTTGAAGCCCTTTTCGAGGAAAACGACGTCCCACTGAGGCCGATCCTGAAGGAAGCGATCCGAGCCCTTGACGCTGAGAGCGAGGAAAAGGACGAAGCCAAATACGGCCATCTCGACCCAGAGGAAAGGCTGTTTTATGAAAACCTCGACCGGTATGAAAGGATCGTCGGCAGCTCGGTCCGGAAATACGGACCGGAAGAGGAAAGAGACTATCTGAGCCCGGGCGGCGGCTTCGTGGGGAACTGTATGCTGTCTTTCGTCAAGGACCTTGTATATGCCCAGCCGGGGCTCTGCCACGACAGCGGGCCCTGGGACGACGACGATTACGAGGTAGACCTGGACAAGGCATACGAAGAGATCCGCGCGCGGCTGTCCCCGAAGATCCGGGTGGTGAGAAATGCCTGCGAATCCTTCTACTCGGAAAACATTACCGTCGATGTGACCGGCGACATACATCTGATCCTTGTTCGAGCGGTCCCGCTGAGGATCATGCAGATCTGGGTGAATAAGGTGGACTCCGAGCACGAGCACGGCAAGCGGCTCGCCCCCGACAGGCTCAGCGAGTTTTGCGGCATGGTGGAGCATATCAGCGAGATCTGCGGCAGGTACGAAAAAACCGCCCAGCAGCGCGCCGCGGAGCTGAGAGACAGATTCGGACTATGAGACCGGAATCCGTCGGGAAGCCGACGAAGGATCCCGCTTACGCATGAACGGATCCCATCGGGTCTGATCTCCCGGACGGCGCCGCATCCTCTGTTGGCAGGTCGGTCTGCCGCTCCGGGCAAGAGCCGGCTGACGACATAGGCCCGGGGAAAAACCGACACTTTTCCCTGATCGTGTCGTTCATTTTGAGCCTTTCGGGTGATACATTGGCATCACAAAACAAAGGAGGGTTCGGAAATGAACACAGACAAAGCCTATGCTGAAAAGATCGCGAGCGAATACGCCCCCAAGGAGACGAGAAAAGTCGTCGCGCTGAAAAAACTCGACAGCCGCGCGAAACTGCCTGCGAATATTTTCGCCTACACGTTCGGTATTCTCATGGCGCTTCTGCTCGGCGTCGGCATGTGCCTCTCGATGAAGGTGATAGGCGGCGGAAGCACGTTTTTTGCAGCGGTCGGCGTCGTCGTCGGCGTGATCGGGATCGCAGGCGTTTCTGTCAACTATGCGATCTATAAAAAGCTCCTCGAAAACTCGAAGAAAAAGTATTCGGCCGACATCATCGCCCTTGCGAATCAGATAGCGGCAGAATAAAGGAGCCCTTATGAACAAGCAGGAAAGCAGATACCAATACACAGCCTCGCTTATGAGCGAGGCTCTCCTGCTTTTGCTGGAACAAAAGGATTACGACTCCATCACGGTAAGGGAAGTCTGTCAGAAAGCCGGGGTAAACAGATCGACGTTTTATCTGCACTACGAGTCGATGAACGATTTGCTGGAAGAAATGATAGGTATGATAAACGACCGCTTCAAGTCGTCGCTTTCTTCCGTTCCGACCGATGATCCGAGCAAGGTGATCCTGACAAGCGAAAAATACCTGCGCCCGTATCTCGGATTCATCAAGGAGAACATGCGGGCATACAAGGTCATTCACCAAAAGGATCGTCTGTTCAATTCCCAGAAGACCTTCGAGGGTTTTTATAAGTCCATCTTCTCTCCGGCGCTGACGCATTTCGGCGTGAGCGAGGAAGAAAAGGAATACGTGTTCGCATTCTATACGCAAGGCACGGTGGCTATCATCGGGAAATGGCTTGAGAGCAATTGCCGCGACGACGTGGAAAAGATCATCGATCTCATCATGCGGCACACGATGGCATACGGGCGGGATGAGAAATGCATCGAATAGAGGAATTCTTCGACCGGTGGAAGGCCGATTATGATTTCAAAACCGTGGCTGCCGCTTTCGGTTCGCTTGCAGTCACGGCAGTATTTGCACTGTACAACGGCATTCTCGGGATTTATCACGCTTCATTATGGCACGGGACGATCTGCGTTTACTACCTTGTTCTTGTGATCCTGCGGGGCGTCATCATCTCGGCAAGAAAAAGGACTGCCCGGGAAAGGGATCCGAAGCAGTTTCAAAAGAAGGTTTATATTGCGTCGGCGGCGCTGCTTTTGCTCCTGAATATCTGCCTCGTAATACCCGTATCCCTCATGGTGATCCGGCAAAAACCTGTGAATATGTCCCTGATCCCAGCAATCGCAATGGCGGCGTATACGACGTATAAAGTCATCATGGCCTCAGTCAATCTCAAAAGAAGAAAAAGATCGTCGAATCGCCTGATACGCCTGCTTCGCACCATCAGCTTTGTGGATGCGCTTGTGTCGATCCTTTCGCTGCAAAACACGCTTATCATGGTAAACATGAAGAACGAGAGCACGGAGATGCTCACCCTGTCGGCCATAACAAGCGCGGCAATCATGCTTGCGGTGCTTGCAATCTCGATCGTCGCCATGGGAAAAGGGCTCGCCGGTTTGAAAAGCAAGGGATAAACGTCGCGGATCATTCCGAGAGATTATAGATCATAGAGGTAAAAACAGATGAGCATAACCGTAAACCTGTATTATACGGGGGAAAACGGCGCAGCGCGGAGATTTGCCGAAGAAATGGAATCCTCCGGTACGGCAGATGCGATCCGTGCCGAAGCCGGGAATCTTCGTTACGAATACTTTGTCCCCATGCATGATCCGGAAACCATACTCCTGATCGACAGCTGGAAGGATCAGGCCTCCATCGATATCCATCACGCCTCCCCCATGATGGCAACGATCGCCAGGCTCAGAGAAAAATATGATCTCCATATGAAGGTGGAACGGTTCATCCGTGACGATGGGCAAACGGATGATTCGTTTATCAGAAAATGAAGGCGGCGACTCCCGGCTGGGGAGGCAAACAAGATAGCTGACAGGAGCGGAGGGACAGCAATATGGAATATCCTATCCACCCCGATTTCAAAATGCTGGCGGCGATCCATCCTCCTCTGAATCGAAGGACCATTCCGATGATCCAGAAGTCGATGGGGCTGCTGTACCATCAGCAGAGATCGAGCTCAGCCGTGAGAGTCGAGCGTGTCCGGATACCGGCAGACACCGGGCAGGCTGTGAGGGCTCTGCTGTATATCCCCGTGGAAGGAAAGACAGACGCTTGTCTTCTCTACTGCCACGGCGGCGGCTACGCTTTCCCCGCCGCGCCCTATCAGTACAAGCTGGCCCGTATATATGCGCAGCAGGTCGGCTGCCGGGTCCTGTTCCCGGACTACCGGCTCGCGCCAGAATATCCCTTCCCCGCCGCTGTGGATGATTGCTTCGCTGCGTATCGGCGGCTCCTGGAGATGGCCGAAGGAGCCGGGATCGCCGTGTGCGGCGACAGCGCAGGCGGCACATTATCCATGGCGGTATGCCTCCGGGCGCTGGACGAGGGGCTTCCGGCCCCCTGTGCCCAGCTGCTGACTTATCCGGCTGTCGGCAACGCCGGGGAAACGGAATCGCTCCGCCGGTACACGGATACGCCCATGTGCAACAGCCGGGATATGGAAACCTATGGGGCTTGGTATGTGCAGGATGAAGCGGCGGGGAAGCTCGCCTACCGCTCCCCCATCGAAGCGGAGTCTTTTGCGGGGACCCCCATGACCTATATCGAGACTGCGGAGTTTGACGCGCTGCGGGACGGCGCGATCCTCTACGCGGAAAAGCTGCGCTCGGCAGGAATCGAAGTGGAGCTTCACAATACGAAGGGAACGGTCCACGGTTACGATATGATGCTGAAAAGCGGCATCGTGAAGGAGCTGATCGGGAAGAGAGTCAGCTTCCTGAAAAGGGCTTTCCGGTGAGTTGCCGAAAAAAGCCGCAAACAGCAGCGAGAAGAAGGAAAACCCCCGGTTTCCCGGGGGTTTTCCTGATGCCGTCTCCTTTTCCAAGGCGACGCCTTTTTGTGGTGCCGGCGGCGATCCCAATGAGACCCGTCTTCGTAACCAGAAAGGGCCGCCCCCGAGGCCCAAATCGGAGCCCAGCGAAGCGGGTCCGATTTGGAAAGGAGGAAGTCCTCTGAATCTACGAGCAGCCGCGCTGTGCGCGGTTGCGACGCATTCAGAGGACTTCTGACGTGGCGGCGGGGGTCGAATACCCCAAGGGCACTTCCTCGCGCTAAGCGCTCAGGCGCCCGCACGCCTGCGGCGGCGGTCCCGATGAGACCCGTCTTCGTTACCGCAAAGGACCGCCCCCGATGGAGCGGTCCTTTGTGGTGCCCCGAAGCAATCCAAATCCGAACCTGTATTCCCTTGTGTTTCTGCGGCTTTCAGGTCGCTGAAGCTGATCGTGTCCGTGCCGTCTTTGTAGTTATAGGTGATGACCAGCTTGTCGTCGTAGAGGAAGATGGCGTTGATGAAGGTGTCGATCAGCATCTTCCGATGCGCAGGCTGTGAAATATCCAGCTTTCGGAACCGCTGAAGCCAGAAGGTCATGAACTCGGCGCTGATTTTCGGCTTGGCCAGCTTTTCGCAGTCGATC
>JAFSTX010000039.1 GCA_017445585.1 Lachnospiraceae bacterium | reverse complement strand
TGTCTGCGGATCCAAGTGGTACGGCAACAGCGGCGCATACTCAGGAAACGCCGATAACGTCAGCAGCAAGACTGTTGACCAGCTCAAGGGCGCGGGCGGTATCTTCCTGGATACCTGGCTTGATTTTGAAAATGTATGGACGCTTCGCGAGGGAACTACTCCGGTCCTGATGAGTTTTGTGGGAGGAAGCGGACCCAATACCCTTATGATCTCTACCGCAGATGGCCTTAAAGACCTGGCCGCGGCAACAAAGACTTATAGTTATACAGGCTGGACCGTGAAACTCTGCGACGATATCGACCTCAATCCCGGCTGCGAGGCTTCGTCCACAGCTATGAGCGGCGACCCTGAGACCTTCGCAATGATAGGCTCCTCCGGAAATCCGTTCGGGGGCACCTTTGACGGTCAGGGTCATACCATCAGCGGCGCATATGTGACAGGAACCTCCGGAGTCGGCCTGTTCCATGCTACATCTTCAGCTGCGACCATAAAGGACCTGAAGCTTACAAACAGTTTCTTTACGACATCTGCCGCGTACGGCGGCAGCGTGGTCTGCTTCTTCGCGGGCAGAATGGAAAAGGTCTTCAGCGATTCCTTCGTTTACAAGTCGACGGCGAACAACAGTCGTTTCGGCGGTCTGGCTGCTACCGTACAGGGCGGCGCTGCTACATTCAGCGAGTGCTGGTTTGACGGCTCTGTCAAGGCAGATGAGAACCTGTATGTGGGCGGTATCGTCGGCGGTTCAGAGAACTCTGCGGGAGCGATCACAATCGAGCACTGTCTCTTTACCGGAAGCATAAGCTGCGGCGGTGAGGGAGGCGGTATCTTCGGCTATATGCTGGCGGGCGGCATCACATTTGAGGATACTCTCAGCATAGGTTCGATCACGACCTCCGGTAACAGCAATACCGGCACCCTTTTCGGCGGCAGGTCCTCCTCCACTCCTCAGCTCGTGGTCAGGAATACGGCCGCAGTCGGTACGCTTAATTTCCTGGGCTCTTCGGCAGCGGATACAAAGGAGAACGCGGATGGGATCTCATCAAGGACTCGCGACGATCTGAAAGGTATCGACGGTATCTTCCTGGACAGGTTCCTGGATTTCGAGAACTATTGGACGCTGCGTGACAGCGATGTTCCGGCGCTCAGATGCTTCGCCGATTCTGTGTCCTCCGCACAGACCCTGATCGATAATTCCAAGACCAAAACGGCAAACAGTACAGATATAAGCCGTCTGAGCTCGGTCTATGCGGGAACGACCCTGTATCAGGGCGATATGCACGCTCATGCAGACGCCGATGGCGAGATAGATGAAACCGCAGCGCTCGCACAATGGAAGAGCGAGATGGGCGGACACGATCTGGACTTCATTGCCAGCCTGGACCACAGGCAGACTACGCACATCGAAAATGCTGAGTGGGATAAAGATCTGTTCCTCTACGGTACTGAGCCCGGAACCTACGTCAGCGGCCTGACCGATCCGGCCTACAACTCTGCCAAGGGCAAAGCTCACTATCTTATGCTGTTCAAGGACAGGGATGACCTTCTGAGTGTTCTTCAGACGCCTGAATTCGGATTTAATTACAGCGCGGAGGGCGATATTCCTCAGGCTGAGCCAAACGGTACGGGAGCGTATACCTACGTCGAGTTTACCAGGAGCGGATTCACTGATCTTGCCAATGCGGTTAAGAATGAGGGAGGTCTGTTCGTTTTTGCACATCCTTATGCATACAGCTACTCGAATTCTTCCGAGGACTACTTTGTCGCGGACGGTACGGGGCTTGAAGTACTCTATGGATCCTGTTCGGACAGTAAGACGAAGCAGGCCTATTCGCTCTGGAAGGACCTGCTGGCGGCGGGACACAAGGTCTGGGCAACCGCGGGAAGCGATATCCACGGAGGTCTGGATACTCAGGAAGACCACGATACTAATCCCAATAAGGCCGAGAAGGCTGTTACCAGTGTCTGGGCAACTGCGGATACAGGTTCGACAAACAAGGCTGAACTCATCATGGACCGTCTTGTGACCGGCAACTTCACCGCGGGACACGTGGGCATTAAGATGTGTGTCGGCAGCGCCGCCATGGGAAGCACTACCGATTTCAACGGGAAGCGCCTTGTAGCTGAGATCGGCGGCTTCAGCAAGTACGTTTCAGGTAAAGGCTACAGATTCCGCGTGAATGTCTATGCAGGCAGCGAGGTGGTGTATTCAAACGGCATGACCGATTCGGACACCCTGTCTCTGGCCTTTGATGCGAAGGATAATGTGGATTTCTACCGCATAGCTGTAATAGACGAGACAAACAACAGAGTCGTCGCCTACGGCAATCCTATCTGGAACGACTGATTGAGCATTCCAAAGGAGAAAAAATGGATCAGAAAGCTTTTATAATAGGTAATGAGACTGTAAAAAAATACCTGAACGTTGATGATGTGATAAAGTGCACGGAAGATACCTGGCGCTGGTACGGTGAAGGCAAGGTCGTCATGCCCAGCAAGATTACTACCGACATGGAAAAGGTCGGCGTACCCGGCTGGTTCAATTCGATGCCCGCCTATATCGGACCTACGGATGTGGCCGGAATCAAGGTCGTGGGTGGTTACGAGCATAACCGCGAGATAGGGCTGCCGTTTATCAAGGCCAATATTCTTTTGACCGACTCGCGCACAGGTGTGCTTCGCGCGCTGCTTAACGGCGATTATATCAACGATCTGCGCACAGGAGCACAGCCTGCCGTTATGGCAAAGCTGCTTGCCGCGAAGACAGATGTAGTGACTGTCATCGGCACGGGTCTTATGGCATATTACAGTCTCCTTTGTATGAGCAGGATTCTGAATATAAGGGAGGTCCGCCTCTGTGATATTTATGAGGCTGCAAAGGATCGCTTTATTGACAGATTCCCGGATGCTCCTTTCCGCTTCGTAAAATGCGCGAGCAATGAAGAGGGCTGCAGAGGTGCAGACATCGTCATGACTGTCACGAATGCAAACGCAGATCTGGTCGAGTATCCATGGCTTAAGAAGGGTGCTCTGGTCATGACCATGGGTTCGTTCCGCGAGACCAGCTTTGACGTGGTCATGAAAGCCGATAAGAGGGCGACCGACCATGTAGGTCAGTCGCTTCATCGGGGGAACGTAAAAGAACTTGCCGAGATGGGAAAAATCACGGCGGACTCCTTTGAGGTAGTAGTTCCGGACGTTCTCGCAGGAAAGTGCGCAGGCAGGACAAATGCGGACGATATTATCTTCGCACAGGTCATCGGTACGGGAATGCTTGACGTAGCCTGTGCCGGGCTTGTGCTGCAGAGGATAGAAGAATCGGGAGAAGATGTTTTCCGCTATGATATGACCAGGTAGTGTGACTGCATATTACTATTGCGCATCACAGAAGTTTGAGAGCCCCGAGGGAGAACCGAGGGGCTCTTTTTGGTTCGCGCGTCAGCTGTGTTTCAATGACGCAACCGGCATTCTACTTACAAATCTTCATCTTTCAAGGTGCAAAGCCAAGTCTCGTTTTACAAACCTGCATCCCGGACTGCAATCCTGGACTGCGAGCCGGATCCGGCCTGATTTACTTTCTAAAAAGAAAGAAATTATTCCCGATACATTTCTTTGAAAAAAGAAAAGACTTGTTTTAGAGAAGTTAAGGTTGACTTTTATGGAAAACAAAACTATCATATTAAACAGATATAATGCCGTTTTATAACAGGCATTACGGAGTCTTTTATCCCTCCGCGGCTCATTTCGGATCACCCGCCCGGTCAAAAAACACCTGCCGGGCGCAAGCAGGAGCAGAAACGCGGATAGAACTTTAACTTCAGGAGGAAAACCATGAAAGACATTATTTTCGAACCGGCGGGACGCTTTGACTTTTCGCCCGCGGATTTTGTACCGTTCAGGGACAGGGAGGTCTGCGAGAGAGTCAGACGCCTCAGCGGCACCGAGCTGGAAAAACGCGAGGACTGGTGGCATCCGGAGTTTAATGTAAAGGTCATGATGAACCCTCATCCCGTACTCATCGCGACGCTCTTTGCCCGTCTTAAGGAAGCCTCCGAGGCAGGCAGGAAGTTTACCATGATCCTCGGCAATCCCGAGCCCGACACGTATATACCGCTGGCCCAGCTCATCAATTATTTCAAGGTCGACTGCTCAAAGGTCCATATCTTTGCCGAGGACGAGTGGGCGGATCAGGACGGCAACATCGCCCCCGAGACCTATGAGGCCGGCTTTGTCCATTCCATGATCAAGTATCTGGTCATGCAGATCGATCCAAAGCTGCGCATGCCCTGGGAGAACGTGCATTATCCGACAAATAAAAACATCAGCGACTACTCGAATATAATCAACGACATCTCCGAAGGTGGAGCGGACATCATCTCTACCTCGCCAGGCTGGACGGGACACGTGGCCTTTGTAGACCCCATCCCCGAGTTTGTCGGCAGCGGAGATGTGGAGGAGTGGCTCAGCCGCCCTGCCCAGATCGTAAAGCTCCATCCGATGACGATCCTTCAGAATTCGCTCAACGGAACCTTCGGCCAGTCAGGCGATATCGCCAACGTTCCGCCCAAGGCCGCTACCATAGGCCCCATCGACGTGATGCGCGCCAAGGAACGAATCGAAGTCCACGCCCTGAATACCTGTGGCACCTTCTCATCGTGGCAGAGGATGACTTCCAGGCTCGTCACTCACGGCCCGGTCACCCCGCTCGTGCCCAGCTCCATGCTCCAGACCAAAAAGACTCAGGTCTATATCAGCGAGGAGCTCGCCGCTCCTTTTGAGTGCTGGGAGAAAGTAGGATATTGATCATATGAATGCGATCATTAACGCGACTCTCGTCATGAGAGATCACCTGATATGCGACGGCATCCTGCTGTATGAAGACGGCAGGATAGTCGATTTCGGTGAGATGCGGGATATTCAGGCGCCTGAGGGTGCTCAGATCATCGACGCGCAGGGACTTTTCGTAGGCCCCGGTCTCATTGACATACACAGCCACGCGGGCGGACGTCACTGGTTTTACGACGAGCCCGCCGAGGCTGCGCGTTTTAATCTGCTTCACGGCGTCACGAGCATACTTGCCACTCTCTATTTTGACATGAACGCCGGCCAGCTGGTCAGTCAGGCCTCCCGCGTCAGGGAGTGCATGCGTACTCCCGAGGGCGCATCCATAGCGGGACTGTATATGGAGGCCCCGTATATGAACCCTAAGTTCGGCGCAAACCGCGAGAACAACCCGTGGAAGGGTCCGATCAGGTCTGAGGAGTACCTGCCTGTGATAGAAGCGGCCGGCACGGACGCAAGGGTGTGGGTGCTCGCGCCTGAGCGCGAAGGCATACTCGGCTTTGTCAAGGATTGCAAAAAAGCCAATCCCGATGTAAAATTCTCCGTAGGACACAGTGAAGCCAGTCCGCAGCAGATCGAGGCTCTGATGCCTTACGGGCTGTGCATCGGCACCCATCATACCAATGCGACCGGGGATCGGGTCTTTTATCCGGAGGTCCGCGGAGTCTGCGTAGATGAGGCTGTAAATTACAACAGAGAGATCTACGCCGAGCAGATCTGCGACAGCAGGGGCATCCACGTAGATCCCTATATGCTGCGCCTGGTGCGCCGGATAAAGGGCGACGACAGGATCATTCTCATTTCGGATTCCTGTGTCTTTGACGGACCGGTCCCTCCCGGATACGACGGGGTGACCGATATCAATTTTGACTTTGAGGGCGAGATCGCGGGATCAAAGCTGACCCTCGATACCGCATGCCGCAATATGATGAAGCATACCGGAGCCTCGATAGTGGACGTTTTCAAGTTCGCGTCTGCCAATCCGGCAGCAGCGGTAGGCTTCGCGGATCGCGGACGGATCGAAAAAGGGTACCGCGCGGATCTCGTCATCGTTGATCACTGGATGAACGTAAAGAAAGTCATACTTGAGGGCAGAGAAGCGGAGTGATCCCGGCAGGAGGCCCTGCGGGCTTTGCCGGTGAGTGGAGGACTCGCATATATGAGTGCAAAACAGAAAAAAATAGTGGTTATCCTTGCCGCTGTGGCGGCAGTGCTCGTGATAGCTCTTGTGATAGTGCTGATCGTATCAGGAGGCTCAAAGGATCCCGTTCAGGGCGAGAGCCGGAGCGCCGAGCTGACGGCCGCTGCATCTGATTCTCCATCGGGGAGCGATACGGCATCTGAGAGCGCGCCCTCTACGTCACAGTCTTCCGAGGCAGCGTCTGAGAGCGCGTCCACGGATCCGCAGACTTCTTCCGAGGCCGCGCAGTCCGGTGCGGCCAGCGGGTCAGGGAACGGTTCCTCGTCAGGATCGGGGAACGGCGGTCTGACTGTTGTCGACAGCGGCAACGGTGAAGACGTCGACCTTGAGGATATTGTCGGACCCGGATCTGACAGCCAGGAAAGCTCCGGAAACCAGGGAAGCACCGACAGCCAGGGAAGCACCGACAGCCAGGGCGGATCTTCCGAACAGCCGTCCGATCAGAGCAGCCAGGCGCCTGACGCCACTGAAGGTGAGCAATGGGGGCCGCTGCTGTAAAACCTTTGCAGGAGAAAATATGGATCTAAAAGCAAAATGGATAATACCCGGCAGGGAAATGGGAGATACCTCTCCCGTGTACCGGGTTGGATTTGCGGCTGACACGGTAAAGTCAGCCGTTCTTCGTATCACGGCGCTCGGAGTCTACGAGGCGCGTATCAACGGGACCAGGGTCGGCGATTTCTTTATGGCGCCAGGCTTTACTTCCTACCGCAAAAGACTGCAGGTTCAGGAATACGACGTGACCCGGCTCCTTTCAGATGAAAATGAACTAACGGTCACTGTGGGCAAGGGCTGGTACCATTCGCGCTTTCTGGCACTCTGGGAGGTGCCGCAGTGGCGCGCCGATATGATGGCAAGCCCCATGGCTCTCATCGCACAGCTCGATATCGAATATGCCGACGGCAGACGCAGCGTTATCGGCACGGACGGGAGCTGGGAGTGGTCGGAGAGCAGGGTGAGATTCAGCGACCTGTACGACGGCGAGATATATGACGCGGGCTTTGAGCACTCATGGCAGCCTGTCGAAATATATGACGGACCGGATGAGATCCTGATCCCCCAGCAGGGCGAGGAGGTAAGGCCTCAGGAGCACCTTGCGGTAAAGTCTGTCATTCATACGCCAAAGGGTGAGACCGTGCTGGATTTCGGCCAGAATATGGCCGGCGTCGTTGCGGTAAGCCTGTGCGCTCACGCGGGGGATACGGTGGAGCTCAGCTTCGGAGAGACGCTGGATGCGGAAGGCAATTTCTATAACGCAAATTACCGCAGCGCAAAGTGTATATACAAGTATATCTGCCGGGAGGGAGAGCAGAGCTGGGAGCCGCGGCATACCTTTTACGGCTTCCGCTACGTGCGGGTCGATGCGTTTCCGGGAGGCGCAGACGCGCTTGATCCGGGATGCTTTACCGCCGTGGTCATGCACTCCGACATGAAGAGGACCGGCTGGCTGGAGAGCTCGGATCCGCTCCTTAACAGATTCTTTGAAAATGTGCTCTGGGGACAGAAGAGCAACTTCCTGGATATCCCGACCGACTGCCCGCAGCGCGACGAGAGAGCAGGCTGGACAGGCGACGCGCAGGTCTTTGTACGGACAGCCTGCCTGAATTACGATGCGGAGAGGTTTTTTACCAAGTGGCTCGCGGACCTGCGCAGTGATCAGCGCGCAAACGGGCTGGTGCCGTCGGTCGTCCCGGATGTGCGCGATAGGCTGTATTCCTCGCCCGCGTGGGGCGACGCCGCGGCTATCGTGCCCTGGCAGGTCTACCTGGCCTACGGAAACAGGCAGCTGCTCGCCGACAGCTTTGATTCGATGCGGCGCTGGGTGGATTATATAACTTCCGTGACCAAGGTGCCGGGACTGTGGCGGGATGAGCTTCCCGAGGGAAAGCGTCATTACGGTGACTGGCTCGGACTTGACGCGCCATATGGCTCGTACAAGGGATCGAGCCGCGATGATTTTATCGGTACGGCTTTTTATGCGCATGATACATCGCTCCTTGTAAAGACCGGACAAATCCTCGGGAGGGACGTGACGGACTATGAAAAACTGCACGGCGAGATCATAGATGCTTTCCAAAAGGCGTTTCCTGTATACAATACGCAGACTGAATGCGTTCTGGCGGCTCATTTTAAGGTTGCGCCGGATCCGGACGCCGCGGCCGCGCAGCTCGCACGGATGGTGCTGGACGCCGGAGCGGCCATGACGCCGGATACCGGGCAGGCATACCCCGCCGCCGCGCTCACGACCGGTTTTGTGGGTACTCCCTATCTGCTCCATGTCCTCAGCGATCACGGCTTTGGCGAGCTGGCCTGGAGCCTGCTGCTGCGCAGGAAGTATCCTTCGTGGCTCTACTCCGTGACACAGGGCGCTACCACCGTGTGGGAGCACTGGGACGGCATGAAGCCTGACGGACAGATGTGGTCCACGGACATGAATTCGTTCAACCACTACGCCTACGGCAGCGTCGCCGACTGGGTCTACACAAAGGCCGCCGGCATACAGACCGTGGAGGATCACCCGGGATACGAAAGAGTACGTATAGCTCCTGTGCCGGATGCGAGACTCGGCTCGCTTTCCGCCAGGCTGCTGACACGCCGCGGCGAGATCGTTTCCTCGTGGCGCAGGGACGGCGAGGGCTTTGCGTTTGAGATCACGACTCCGGTGCAGGCCGAGATAGTCATAGACGGAGAAAAATACGCGGCAGGGCCCGGAACGCACCGCTTTTCCTGCGGCAGTAAGAGGATATGAGGCTTCGCTTTCCGGCATGAAACCGGAAAGGCGGGCAGGCGGAATTCCGCGCGCGTATATAGAAGAGTATTGAGACTATGAACGAAGAACGAAAAAAACAGCGGGAACATATGCGCGAGGTTTGGCGCGGCCTTGACAGGCGCGGCAAGATCCAGTATGTTATCGATTACTATCTGCTGTATATTATCATCATTCTTTCCGGGCTTGCGCTCGTCGTGTGGTTTTTTATCGAAAAAGCCAACACGCGTGATCCGGCGCTCTATCTGGCGGGGCTGAATGCCGGTATCGCCGGGGAAGCCTCATCAGAGCTGACGGATGAGCTTTACGGGTATCTGGGGCTGAATGAAAAGCAGGAAGTAGTCTGGGATAGCGCCGCGCTGGACGACTATGAGGCATCGACGAGGATCTATACACTCATCGGCGCCGGGATGATCGACGCATTTATCTGTGACGAGACCTCCTTTTATGCGCTCGCGGAGGCGGGTACATTGATGGAGCTTGACGGTTTTCTGGAGGAATCCGTATATCAGGAGCTTGAGACTTCCGGTAAGCTCCTGCTCGGAGAAGTATCCGAGGACTACGGCGGCGGGAGCTTTAAGCTTGGCATCACTCTGCCGGAGGATTTCGCGGAGCGCTATCATCTGAAAGCGAGCGGGGGCGGCAGGCTGGTGCTCTGTATTATCGCCAACGCTCCGCATCCGGATGCGGCAAAGGCGCTTGTGAGGTTTATATTTCCGGATAAATGAGGATATCAGGCAATGATCTACACGGTAACACTTAATCCTGCCATCGACTACACGGTATGGCTGAACAGGTCTCTGACCTCCGGCGCCATAAACCGGACCGCGCGCGAGGCTTTGCGATTTGGCGGAAAGGGGATAAACGTGTCCTGCGTGCTCCGCGAGCTGGGGTGCAGGTCCGCTGCGCTCGGTTTTACCGCGGGCTTTACCGGAGAGGCTCTGGAGAGGGGCCTTGAAGCGGCAGGGCTTGCCGTTGATTTCGTCCGGGTGAGCCGCGGAATGACGCGTATCAACGTAAAGGTCAGCGCGGATGAGGAAACGGAGATCAACGGCTCCGGACCCGAGATCACTGCCGATGACATGGAAGAGCTTTTCCGCAGGCTTGAAAAGATCGCCGACGGCGATACGCTGGTCCTTTCGGGCTCGATCCCGCCGTGCCTGCCGCAGGATACGTACGCCGCAATACTTGAGCGGATTTCAGACAGGCAGATCAGGGTCGCGGTCGATACCGCAGGCGAAGGCCTGATCCGTACGCTCGCCTATAGGCCGTTCCTTATTAAACCGAATATCCATGAGCTTGGCGATATGCTCGGCACCTGCCCGTCCTCGGATGAGGAGATAGTCTCGTGCGCGCTGCGACTGCAGGAAAAAGGAGCGCAAAACGTGCTTGTCTCCATGGGAGGAGACGGCGCGCTGCTGCTTGATGAGACAGGCGCCCTTCACAGGGCCCGCGCCCATGCGGGCACGGTCGTCAGCAGCGTCGGAGCAGGAGACTCCATGGTGGCGGGTTTCCTGGCGGGATTTCTTGAGAGCGGAGATTATGAGTACGCGCTGCGCCTCGGGTGCGCGGCGGGCAGCGCGAGCGCCTTTTGCGCCGGGCTTGCGCGGCGCGAGGACATAGAGAGACTGATGCTCCCTCGGCGTTAGGCTGTTTTTGCGAATAAGAAGTGGCGACTTTGGGGCAGTTCACAAAGATTAAAACAAAAAGGGTTTACGTGGGGTAATCAAACGGAAAAAACAAGCACCGTGCAGGACGCGGCAGAAAAAAGCATAAGAAAAACAGAGGGCTCGAGAAATTTCAGAAAGGAAGTTTCGCGGGCCTTTTCGAATGGACAGCTGAGAATGTATTGACATCGGTACAAATAATGATATAATTTCTCCGTAAATACAAATCAATTTACGAAAAGATTATATCAAGGTGCGTTCTATTATGACTTATGCAAATTACGTTAGGTATTATTTGGAGCAGCAGATACAAGGTGTTCCCATTTATACAGATAAAATCGCAGCCTCTTTGGCCGTGGTTTATGAAATCAGCAAAAAAAAAGCTGCCGGCGCAACTGCAGTTGCCATCAAGCGCATCATGGACAAGGGCGAGCTGCCGGATCTGCGCTGCTACCAAAAGGGAGTTTACTATCGCACGATTGTCACGCCCTTCGGAGAGACGGGGATCAGCCGTGAAAAGCTGATCGCCGATAAGTATCTTCTTCCGGATAACGGCTATGAGACCGGCCTGCGTCTGCTGCATCACATGGGTTTGACCACGCAGATGCCGACAGAACACCTGCTTGCTACAAATGCCGCAAAAAACTGTGTGCGGTATGACAGCAGGCTCTGCGTTTCGATCTGTCCGCCAAGGGTAACGGTCAATGCTGAGAACAAGATTTACCTGCAAACACTGGATGTCTTCGATCTTCTGGACAAAGCACCGATTGATGCAGAGAACCCCTACAGCATTCTCGGCGATCATATCCGAAGGAACGGATTGCAATACGAAAAACTTCTGTACTACGCCGACAGGTTTTACAATCGAAAAACAATCATTCGGCTTGCACATACAGCAAGCCGGAAGGAGGAAATAATTTGAAACTTCACCAAGATAAAAACGCGTTTCTGGTATTGTTGGAGCATATCATTCGCTCAGGACCAGCTTTCCGAAGCATTCGCTGCGGTGATAGGAAAAGGGCTCGCCCTTGATAGGACTCCACGAGAGGTAGTAGGGCGGCTGCGAGAGATCGGAGCACGCGTAGAAATTGGCGGAAAGCTGCATTCCTGCCGTGAATCTTGCCTCCGGCATGAATCTGCGGATAAAATCGAGAGGCACGCGGTAGGAGATCTCCCAGCCCTCGCCTGTCCTTGATATCTTGGGGCACAGTATCGCGTCTGCGCCGCCCTCGGGCAGGAGTCTTACCAGGTCGGAGAGACCGCTGCCAAAGCCCAGATATACGCAGCCGTTGAAATTAAATTCCACGTTAAAATATCTCGCATCGCCCGGTACGGGGCAGAAAAAGAATTCCAGACAGCTGTCCTCACAGGGCATTCCCAGCTCTCCGCGCTCCTCGGCGCGGATATCGGGGACTGTCGCCCGCAGGCGGACGCAGAGCGCGTCCTCGCTCCAGATGAGCTGCGCCCTGGCGCGGATCCCGTCAGGCGTAGTCCGGTAGCGCTCCGTCATCTCCACGGATGGTACGTCATCCCAGCTGAGCCCCTCTTTTTTTCTTATCGATACGTACGTCTTCATTATTCGTTTTCCTCTTCCTTAGTATCGTCCGCTGCCGTATGATCGTCCGGAGCTTTGGAGAGATCGTCTTCCTGCGCGTCCTCCCTGGGCATATGCTGCTCAAAGCTCCTCGACAGAAACCATGCGCACGCGCGCATGACAAGCGCCGGGACAATGACGATCAGCACCGGGTAGTAGAGCAGGGCCGCAACTCCGAGCGCCAGCGCGGCGGCCATCAGTACCGACCGGATGATATGCCTCAGAGCCAGATAGAATGAGTTGACAAAATACTTCCGGATCGTGTTTTCAAAACGGGCGAGCTGTCCGAATACGTAAGGCATCATCAGGAGCAGCATCCCGCCGAAGACCACGGTCATTGACCCGAGGAGAGGACGGAGGCTGCCCTGCGCGTGTGCGTAAAAACGTATATCGATATAAATTACGACGGCGAGCGCGGTATAGATGAGGCCGATCACGATGCCCTGCTTTATATTGCGCCTGAAAGAACGCCAGAAAAGAGTCCACGGACCCTCGTCGGATTCGTCGCTCGTTTTCTTCAGCATGACGTAGTAGACTGCCGCGGTGGCCGGGCCGATAGTGACGATGGGAATGCAGAAGACAAGCCACAGCATCGAGAGGATGATCATGTCCGCCACTTCGTTCATAAACTGCCAGAAGCGGTTTTCGGTATTAAAAAGACTGCTCATTCGCATTTCCTCCATTGGTGCTGAATAAAGCGCCGGCTTATTTCCAAGGCGTGACCGCGGCACGCCTCGATTACGGAACACGTGAAATAATAACATTTGCGCAAAAAAAAGGCAATACGCCGCCTGAGGTAAAAAGCCCCCGGATACCCACTTCTTCTTGCAAAACGACAAATAAAAAATTTCCTAATAGATAATATTGCTTTCAATTACACAAATAATATTTACATATCAGCTGCGTTTATGTATAATCACAGACAAATGAAAGACGTTCAGACACGGAGGTAGTTTTATGCCATTATCAGCAGGCTTTTCCAGAACAGTTATAGACCCGGCCCTCGGAGTCGGTATCGACGGATATTTCATCGTGCGCAAGACGGAAGGTTATCTTGACCATCTCGAGATCAACGGCCTCGCGCTGGAGCTTAACGGAGAGAAGATACTGCTCCTCGCGATGGACCTGTGCCAGATCGCCGAGCGCAGCATGATCCTGCTGAGGCAGTCCGCTGCAGAGGCGGCGGGCCTTGCGCTCGATCACGTGTTTATCTGCTGCACTCATACGCACACCAGCCCGATCTGCCGCCACGACCATGAGGATCCGCTTATCAGCGGTTACTTCAGGTCACTTCTGGAATGGACCGCCGAGGCTGCAAGATCCGCCATCGCGGACCTTCGCCCCGCCCGCTTCGGGCGCGGAGTAACCGAGTGCGATCTGTCGCACTGCCGCCGTGTCCGCATGAAGGACGGCACCATCCGCACGAACCCCGGCATCAACAATCCGGAAAACGCGGCCGAGGAGGTCGCGATGGATCACCGTCTCGGGCTGCTGCGCTTTGACCGCGAGGGAGCCGATACCATCGTGCTCGTCAACTACGGCGCGCATCCCGATTCCATCGGCGGCAACAAGATATCCGCCGACTGGCCGGGCTTTATGCGCCGCACCTTCGAGAGGACCATCCCCGATACAAAGGTCATATTCACAAACGGCGCCGAAGGCGACGTGGGCGTCATGCCGATGTTTGCCGATAAGGGCTGGTTCAACGACACCTTCTGGGATTTTGACGACGTTGTCAGGGGCTATCATCACTCGCGCTGGTACGGCAGGTATGTGGCGGGAGCCATGCTCCGCATATTCGACAAGGTCACCTATACGGAGCCGGAGCGCATCGCCGCGCTTACGCGCACTATCAGCGTACCTGCAAATATCCCGACCCCCGAGCAGATCCCCGAGGCACACCGCATCCACGAGCTGCATATGGCCGACAGGGACGACGAGCTTGGTTACGAAGGGATGATGGTAACCACCGTCGTCGCCGAGGCCGAGCGCATGGTCAGGCTCGAAAACGGTCCAGAGTCCTTTGATATGACGATGGCCGGGATCGCGATAGGAGATGTAGCCATCGTCGGAATCCCCGGCGAGCCCTTCACGGGCATCGGCCTCGGCATCAGGGATACGGAAGGCTGGGCAATGATCCTGCCCGTCTCAAACGCCAACGGCTCCGAGGGATATTTCCCCATGCAGGAGCACTACGACGAGGGAGGCTACGAGACCAGGTCGTCACCCTTCCGCGCCGGAACCGCCGAGTATATCGTATCAGAAGGCAAAAAGCTGCTTGCCGGGATGTAAGGTTCTATCCGGAGGTGTCAGGAATGGACAGAGATCTGCTTGAGCGGCTGTCAGTAATTACGGCCGAGGAACAGGAGATACTTGACGGGCGGACGTATATAGACAGGAGTCTGTATATGACGGGAAGCCGCAATATAATAAGCTGCGACAGGCTGCTCAGGCCCGGCCAGTTTGTCGGACTGCGCCCGCATACGCGTTTTATCGAGTTTCCTGAGCATACCCATGATTTTATCGAGATGGTCTATATGTGCAGCGGCAAGACTACGCACATTATTAATGACCGTGAATTTGTGCTGAGCGAAGGGGACCTTATGCTTCTCGGCAGGAACACCAGGCAGTCTGTTCAGCCTGCGCGCCGCGAGGATATAGCCGTCAACATAATCATCCGGCCCTCTTTTATGGCCAGCACCTTACCGTTTATCGGTGAAGACTATACCCCTTTGAGACAATTTATCGTGGACTGTCTGGCCGGCAAAAAATCCGACAGTCTCTTTTTCCGGGTTGGAGATATTCTTCCCATCAGAAACCAGATCGAGAGCCTGATATACATTTTGACAGATGAAAAACCGTATAGCCGGAACATCATACGACTGTTGATCGGACTGATCTTTGCTGAGCTTCTGGACTATACCGAGCGTCTGACTACGGATACTGCGGGACAGAATGCGATGGTTTCGGTGCTCCGCTATATCGAAGCGCATTACCGGGACGGCACTCTGGAAGAAATAGCAGCTAAGCTTGGTTATGAGCCTGCCTCGCTTTCGAGGATAATCATCAATACGCTCGGAGAGAGTTTTACGGGTCTTATACAGGAGAAACGTCTGTCTCAGGCGGCATGGCTGCTGAAGAATACCGACTGCAGGATAGAAGAGGTCGCCTCTGCCGTCGGTTATGAGAATAAAAGCTATTTCTACAGGCTTTTTGCGGCACGATACGGAAAATCACCAAAGAAATACCGCGATACCGTATAGACACTGCCGTGAAAGAGAAAAGAATAATATTACAGTAAAAATAGTTTTTGTTTCTTTAAAATCTGTTTTTTGCGTGTAAGGACACTTTTTTGGTTATATAAAGATATTGAACAAACATCCCCTCTGTGTAAAATGATACACAGGGGGATTTTTTTGTCCTTTATTTGGCTTATAGATATGAGGTGAGGTATGAGTTTTTCAGCTGGGTTTTCCAGAAAAACGATAACTCCGGATCCCGGACTTGATATGTGCGGATATTATGTTGCGCGCGTTTCAGAAGGTGCGCTGGATGACCTCCAGGTAAATACTGCTGCTCTTTCCGCCGGTGATGAGACGCTGCTGATAATCGGTCTTGACCTGCATTACGTTATGGACAGGAGTACGGAGCTTCTCCGCAGCAGGATCTCGGAGGCCGCAGGGCTGCCTCAGGATCACATATTTATCCATTTCAACCACACTCATACGGCTCCGTCCTTTGACTGTGACAGTCCTAACCCCAAAAACCGCGATTATTTCGAAAAAGCGCTCAAAACAGTGTCGGATTCCGTACTCGAGGCGCTTTCTGATATGAAGGCTGCCCGCGTTGGGTACGGAAGCGTGGACTGCAGCCTGTCGCACTCGCGCCGGGTGCTGATGAAGGACGGGACGGTCGTCACTAACCCGGGCGTAAACAATCCGGACAGCATCTGGGAGGTCGGCGAGGTCGACAATCTGATGAGTGCAGTCCGCATCGATCGGGATGAAGCAGACACTATACTATTGATAAACTACAGCGTTACCCCGGATTCGGTAGGCGGTAATCTTATATCGGCTGATTGCATAGGCTTTATGCGCTCGACCGTGGAGACCTGTATCCCGGGCGTCAAATGTCTTTTCCTGAACGGGGCTCACGGCGATTCGTGCATGCAGCCTGTTTTTGCAGAGCCCGGCTGGTTCAACGGTACTTCGCGCCAGTTTGACGATGTGATGCGGGGCTACGATCACTCGCGCTGGTGCGGAAGATATATGGCGGGCTCTGTCATAAAGATATATGACAAAGTCAGCTGGATCAATCCGGAAAAGCTGCGTGCAGGAGAAAGGATAGTTAAGATCCAGGCCAATATCCCGCTTCGCAAGGAATTGCCCGAAGCGCGAAGGATCCACAACTATCATGAGAGCGGGAGAGATGCGGAGCTTGGATACAGTGGGATGATGCTGACTACGGTCGTGGCTGAGGCGGAACGCAAGCTCAGGCTGTCAAACGCACCGAAAATTATCGATGTCCCGATAATAGCCGCAGCCATCGGACCGATCGTACTGGTCGGTGTAGCTGCTGAACCGTTCTCGGGCTTTAATATGGCTATCAGAGACACGAAGGAATGGGCTGCCGTTCTCCCGGTTTCTATAGTCAATGGCCGTACAAGTATCATTCCCATGAAAGAGGACTACGAAGAAGGCGGGTATGAGGCCAGAGCCTCAGCTGCAAAAGCCGGAAGCGCTGAGCTGATCATTTCCGAATGCAAGCTGCTGATTTCAGATTTGAAATAGGCTGAACAGATCGTATGTGCCCAAATGGCGTCGGCCTGTATTTGTACTGCTTTTTAACTAATGCGGCTTATTTTCTGCGCATGACGACACTTTTTCTGCTAAATCAGGTTATTGTTTGGGCTTTTTCCGAGAGTATAATTTTTGTAGAGCAGAGATTATGTCTGATCATTACAAATCGCCATACTGCCTGCGGGTGCTGAAACAGACGTAACGAGAGGGTTTTAAATTTGAAAACTGATAATAAGAAAAACAGCATATTTGTCAGGAGAGTGCGAGCAGGCTGCCGCCATATTGCCCGGGACTGGCAGCTTTGGCTTATGGCGCTGATACCGCTTATTTATCTGATCATCTTTAACTACGGTCCCATGTACGGACTTCAGATAGCTTTTCGGGATTACAGCCCGAGAGCCGGCATTACAGGCAGCGAATGGGTGGGCTTTAAATGGTTTGAGAAATTCCTGACTAACGTCCAGTTCAAGGATGTTTTCATGAATACGCTCATTCTGTCTCTGTATAATCTCGCGGTCGGATTCCCGCTGCCCATCATATTTGCGCTTGCGCTTAACGCACTTCGCCAGAAGCGCCTGCAGAAGGTTACACAGACGGTATCGTATATACCGCATTTTATCTCCACGACTGTTATGGTCTCAATCATCCTGATGGTTCTGAGTCCCATAAACGGTATATACGGCAATCTTTACAGATTGTTCGGAGGGACCGGATTTCCGGAGGATTTCCGGGCTCTGTCCGGTTCGTTCCGCCATATTTACGTCTGGTCGGACGTCTGGAAGCATCTGGGCTGGGATTCGATCATTTATGTGGCTGCGCTCAGCTCTGTCCCCCCGGAGCTTCATGAAGCAGCAAAGATAGACGGAGCTTCACGCTTCAAAAGGATACTTCATGTGGACCTTCCTACTATACTGCCGACGATAGCCATTCTCTTTATCCTGCGCTGCGGCAGTATGATAGCGGTCGGTTTCGAGAAGGCGTACCTGCTTCAGTCGACTGTCAACCTCAGCACCTCCGAGGTCATATCTACTTATGTGTTTAAAAACGGTATGAACAGCTTCAAGAACTTCTCATACGGAAGCGCTGTCGGTCTGTTCAATTCCATCGTCAACCTTATTCTTCTTCTGACCGCAAACAGGACTACAAAGAAGCTGACGGACGGCGACGTATCGCTGCTGTAGGAGGCTGACATGAGAGCATATAAGAATAAAAAAAGAAAAAACAACTCAGATGATATATTCAATGCGGTCCTTGTAGTTATAGCCGTGCTTTGGCTTATCATCGTGCTGTATCCGCTGATATATATCGTTTCATGCTCATTTTCATCAGGGAACGCTGTCTCCACGGGACAGGTGCTTCTCTGGCCGGTAGATCCCAGCCTTGAAGGATATAAGGTGGTCTTTTCGCATAAGGCGATATGGCAGGCGTACGGCAATACCTTCTTCTATACGGTCTTTGGAAGTCTGATCTCCCTGACCGTAACGATGCTCATGGCATATCCTCTTTCCAGGAGGAGTTTTTCCGGGCGCAGGATTCTTATGACGCTCTGCGTCATCACGATGTTTTTCGGCGGAGGACTGATACCTACCTATGTGCTTATATCGCAGCTGGGACTGACAAATACGAGGACGATCATTCTTATTCTCGGAGCTCTGAATATGAGCAATATGATCGTCATGCGCACGTATTTTATGAACAGCATCCCTGAAGATCTGATGGAGGCCGCGAAGCTGGACGGAATATCCGATTTCGGGTATTTTCTGAAGATCGTACTGCCGCTTTCCAAGCCTGTGCTGGCAGTTATACTGCTGTACTGTATAGTTGCTCAGTGGAATGCATATTTTGTTCCGCTTATTTATCTGAATGACCGGGAACTCTATCCGCTGCAGCTGGTGCTCAGGGAAATACTCGCCGCGACCCAGATAGACGCTTCTCAGATCTCCGATCAGGATATTCTGGCAGGAATAGCCAGTCAGGTCGACGTTATGAAATACGCGTTGGTGGTCGTTGCCACCGTGCCAATGATGATCCTGTATCCCTTCGTGCAGAAATTCTTCAAGAAGGGCATTATGATAGGATCGCTGAAGGGATAAAAACAAAAGCACAAGCTTTAAATATAAGAGCACATGCAGTTGTTCATTTATTCTTTGAGGAGGAATTGTTATGACTAAGAAGAAACTTTTGGCCATGATCCTTGGTCTGGCAATGGCGGTCTGTCTGCTTACGCCTGTGAAGGTGTTTGCGGACACCTTCGACTATGATGGCGGAACATACGCGATCAGCACTGCGGCAGATATGGTCGCATTCGCAAATGCCAGCAAGAGCGATACCTTCAGCGGCAAGACTGTTACGCTGGAGGCGGATATCGACATGACCGGCATTTCGGATTTCCCTATGATAGGAAGCAGTGCTTCCAAATTCGAGGGAACATTTGACGGTAAAGGCTTTACCATCAGTAATCTGGTTGTGAATACAACAGTTAGCTTTACAGGTGTATTCGCGGCAACGGGTTCGGACGCCCTGGTAAAAGACTTTACCCTGACTGACAGTACATTCACCAGTACGAAGAGCGAACTCGGTTCCGTAGCCGGTTTTACAGAGAACAACTCTACATTCTCCGGTATTACGGTAGCGGATACCGTTTCGGTTACTCAGACAGGCGGCAGCAACTATACCGGCGGTCTTATCGGACGTATTGCGCGTAATACGACGGTTGAGAATTGCGTTATAAATGCCGACGTTAAGAGCAACATCCATTCCGTCGGCGGCCTCGCAGGGTGCGCGGACCTTGTTGGAACCACGGGTATCCGTATCATCAACACCACAGTCGGCGCTACGGTCGATTCATCGGGCAATCAGTGTACCGGAGGCTTTATCGGCCGTATTTTTGCAAACGCCGATCCCATAATTACATTTGACGGATGTACTTTTTCGGGCAGTGTTACCGGCAGTGACTCCATCGGCGGTCTTATTGGCGGAAGGCTTTCGTTCAATACCGCGACGGGCACTAATCAGATCACGGTCAGAAACTGCACTGTTACCGGAACGGTTACTGGCGACCGTCAGGTCGGCGGCATCCTCGGAAGAAGCTCGTTCCCGATCACAATAGAGGGCAGTACTGTATCCGGACAGATCACCTCAAACGGAGAGTATAATGCTTCTCTGCTTGGAACGGGCGGTTTTATCGGCAAGGTAGATAATCCTACCGGCGCTAACTATTCCGCATACAATGTGGCAATAACCGACTGCTATTTCGATGGCAGCGTGTCCTCAGCGGGAGGACGTTCCGGCGGCATAGTAGGCTATTCCGATGCCAAGAATGTTACGGTCTCCGTTAAAGGCTGTGTTTCCGCCGGTACCGTTGGCAAGGCGGGCACATATATGCAGGGCGGTCTGTTTGGATCGATAAACAACACCACCCTTCTTACTGTGACATTTGAAGACTGCATCTCTGTCAATACTTACCTGGGCAACAACCCCGGTGCTATTATCTCGCAGGTCGTTACGGCAGCAACGATCTCAATGACCCGCTGTGTCTATTCCGGCTCAAAGTGGGCGAGCATGAGTGCAACACCCACCGAGACAGATCTTCAGACAGCCGGGTTAGCCAATGCCACCGAACTCGTCAATGCTGCGAAAGCTTCAAAGACATATAATTATTCGGGAGCTACCTTAGTGCTTGCGAATGACATCGATATGGCAGGCGTCAGCTTCCCGATGTTCGGCGATGCGGCGACTGTCAGCTACTGCGGCGGTTTTGACGGACAGGATCACGAGATCAGCAATCTGAATATAAACGCAACGGCAACATATGCCGGTTTCTTCACATCGATAGGAACCGGAGCGGTGATCGAGGATCTTACTTTTACAGACTGCAGCTTCACTTCGACTGCCGATCATCTCGGCGCTGTTGCAGGCCTGTCATGGTATACGGCGATCATCCGCAATGTGACCGTAGGGAAAGGCTGTGTCATTTCTTCCGAAAGTTATGCCGTTGGCGGTATTGCCGGACGTGCCGCGCGTGATGCGCAGATAATCGGCTGCAAAGTTCTCTGCGATGTTACAGGACTTCACACAGTTGGTGGTATAATCGGCGGCGCCGATCTTGCCAAATCTGCTGACGGCATCAAGATCACAGACTGCAGCGTATCCGGCAAGGTTGAAAGCACTGGCCAGGCGGCCACCGGCGGTATTATCGGAAGAGTTAAGATCAATGGCGATGGAACAGTGAATCCTACAGTCACGGTGACCGGCTGCGCCGTCAGCGGCGAAGTAAAAGGTGTCGATGGCGATACATTCAGGGCTTCCGGAGGCATCATAGGTCTGATGAATGTTTCAACAGTCACCATTTCGAACTGCTTCGTCACAGCAGATATCACCGGCAATCCTTCCCGTCAGGGCGGTATAGTCGGTCAGATAAATAACGGAACGCTGAATATCAGCGACTGCCTGTATACGGGTGTTATCAATACCGGCGGAAACGGCGGCGGTATCCTTGGTCGTGCCGAGAATGGCGCACCGGTTGTTACTATTACCAGATGCCTTTCCACCGGCGAGATCCACGGAAGCAACAAGGGCTATGTATTAGGCAGTATCGGCGCAGGTACGGTCAGTATTGATTCCTGCTACGGGATCAGTGACCGTGTCAGCGGAGCAGTCGGATACGGAACGGCATCAAGTGAAACGGATACTGCTCTCTTTGCTGCGGAAGCCAATCTTCTCGGAGCAAAAGCCCGTACGGCAGCATCCGGACTGTTTACTTCCGATGGCGATGCCATGTGGAAGTCTGTCGTGGGCGATACGCCTCAGCTCGAAAGCTTTGCAAGCGCGACCCCTGCGGAGATAACGGTCACTGTCGTCGCTGTCGATGACATCAGCGCATATCGCGGTGCCACCAATACCGCTCCCGCGGTTCCCGACGGAACGATATTTGCCGGCTGGTTCGCGGACGCAGATCTTACGATGCCACTGGATCCGGATTCGGCTGATGCCGCAACGGGAACGGTATACGCCAAGTTTGTCGATGCAAAAGTGCTGACGGTCATGTATCAGGAGATGGAAGGCACGGATTCGAACGGCAAATACGCGCTCAGGATCGTCACTACGGTCGATTCGCTGGATCTTGGCAGGGTCGGCGTAGACCTGTCTTACCTTGATAAAACCAGGAAAGGCAATGAAGTTACGAAGGTCTATTCCGAGCTGACCGGGTACATCAATTCCGATACTCAGCAGAAGTACACTCCGAATGGTCTTGATGAGAACGGAAACAGACTCTTCTCCAAGGAGTCCCTGTATTTCGAAGGCTTCAACCTGAAGGCCTCAGCTACTCTGAAGGATCAGATCAGGAGCGGCGGCGGAATAACCGTTCAGTTCTACTGGGTAACTCTTGACGGAACAAGGGTCGACGGACAGGCAAGAACGATAAACTTTAAATAAGCAAGGGGAGGAATACCGATGGACAGTAAAAAATGGTTCACGCCCATTTGCGAGGTCGTCAGGTTTGACCTGACCGGAACAGTGTCCTGCCTGATCGCCAGCGCTGAAGGCGATGGCGATGAGATCGACCTTGACAACGAGCAGCCGTAGGCAGTTTTATTGAGTGTTCATCTTGCCGGGCAGGCATCCGCTTGTCTGTCCGGCATGGAGGCTACTTCGAATAAAGTGACTTGCTGTCAGAGGAGGTTTACGAGTGAACAGTAAAACAAACGACAAAGCGTACCTGCCTCTGTGTCTGGACTGCGCTGAGCTCGAACTGAAGGAGATATCTGCGCTTTCGCTGGAGCCTTCCGGCGAGGGCAGCGATATAGACCTTGAAGAGATAGATTGAGAACAAAGGTGATCGACAATGAAAAAGAGATTGATTGCGGTTTTTCTGGTAATGAGCTTTGTGATATGCGCTGCTCTTGCGGGCTGCGGCGGCGGAGAGAGCGAAAACGGCGGTGATACGACTACCGGCGCAGCTGACGGGACCGAGGCTCACGGCGGATCCGGGTCCTATGACCCAACCGAAAAGGTCAAACTGACGGTCGGTCTGCCCCAGAATGCTAACGTGACGTCTTACACCGACAACGCGTTCACGAAGTATCTGGAAGAGAACGCCAATGTAGAGTTGGAGTTCGTTTACTTCCCCAGCGGCAGCGACGATTACATCCGTAAGCTCACCCTTATGGCGGCAGCAGGCGATGAGATGCCCGATGTGCTGCTGGGATTCTCAGGTCTTTCCGTAAATGCCCGCAATGAGTTCGGCGATGACGGGTACTTTATCGACCTGACCGATCTGGTAGAGAATTACGCTCCTAACTACAAGGCGGCTCTTGAGAAACTCGATCAGCACACAAAGGAACGTATCGAGTCCCGTCTGCTTTCCGAGACCGGAAAGATCTATGCCATGCCTGAAATGTTCGCCCTGACTGTGTGGGACGATCTGCAGGACATCCTGTTCATCAACCAGACGTGGCTGGATACACTGGGGCTCAAGGCGCCCACTACGCCCGACGAGCTTTACGAAGTGCTTAAGGCTTTCCGTGACAAGGATCCGAACGGCAACGGCCTCGCGGATGAGATCCCGCTTTTCGGCCGTACGGTACTGAACAACAATATCACCAGCTGGATCATCAACTCCTATGTGTACCTGAATGACACCTATGAGCTGAACGTGACGGACGGCAAGCTCTGGTCTCCATTCGTTACGGATGAATACCGTCAGGCTCTGATCTTCCTTAACAAGCTCTGCAGGGAAGGGCTTCTCAGCGACCTTAGCTTCTCAGCAGGCGCAGCGGAGATGAAGGCCATGGTCACGCCGGGCACAGGAGTTGCGCAGGTGGGCATCTGGGCAGGACATCCCAGTGTTTATGCCGATCACACCAGCCCTATTCTGAAAGAGTATGCTCCTTACGCCGGTCTTGGCGATTCCACGGGCAAGGGCGGATACATAGTCATTGAGCCTCAGCAGCTGTACTTCCCGGTAATGATCACTGCTGACTGCGACCATCCCGAGGCGGCCATGCGCTTTATTGACTTGTTCTATCTGGATGAGACTGCATCCCGCCAGCGTCACGGCGAAAAGGGAGTTGACTGGGTAGAGGAGAACGGCCAGCTTGCCGTTGGAGGAGAAGGCTATATTAAGGTCGTAAACGCAAACGCGTTTTTTAAGGGCAACAGCACCTGGTGCGCCAATATGGGCGGTATTATGACCGCTCAGAACTATCTGGCTATCCTTAATCCGAACGGTCAGGCAGCTGAGATCGCCAACACCCTTCATAAGCGGACTTACGAAGAAATAATGACTAAGATCGTAAAACCGGCCGAGGTCTGCGAGGATATGATATACACGGCAGAACAGTATGAGCAGCGCGTTCAGTATCTGACACCTCTGCGCAGCTTCGCGCTTGAGCAACGCAACCTGTTTATTCTGGGGACGCTCGATCCTAACGATGATACTCAGTGGAACAACTATCTGGCAGAACTGGATCACATCGGCCTGCAGGAGTATATCGCTCTTATGCAGAATGTATATGACAATCAGTGATAGCTTTTGTTCGGATATGGAGATGTCTCGTTCCGCAGGATGAGGTCCAGACGCATAGTTACACAAGGAGTCTTATATGAGGTTCAGGAGATTGTTATCATCTGTTATAGCAGCGGCGGCGTTGATCGCCGCCCTGCTTTTCGCAGGAACCGCAAAAGCTGACGGCGAGGTGCAGATAGGCACCTGGAGCCAGCTTCTTTCCGCCGCGCAAAGCGGCAACAGCTACAGCGGACAGACGCTTCGTCTGACTGCTGATATAACTGCGCCTGCCGGTGCCCAGTGGCCCGGTTTTACCGGCTTTGCCGGCACCTTTGCCGGAGACGGCCATTTCATCTCCGGAATAAAGATCAGCACAATTACTGAAAACACGGCCGCAGGCCTTTTTAATACCACATCCGGCGGAGCAGTGATCAGAGATCTGATCCTGAAAAACAGCACGGTCACCGGCGTGAATTCCACCGGCGCCATAGTCGGCAAGGCTTCCGGCAGTATTACCATGGAAGCGGTACGCGTAGCTGACGATGTCACAGTCACCGCCGCCTATCAGTTCGGCGGGCTTATAGGCCGGCACGAAGGGAGCGGCACGGTAACTATCAGAAATTGCTGGTCGGCCGCTGCTGTCACCTCAGCTGAGGTTGGCGGCAGAACACCTGCCGGCAGCGTGGGCGGTCTTATCGGTTGGGTCCACGCGGGATCCGCTGTAACGATCACCGGCTGCTGCTATTCCGGCGCGCTTACCACATCGACAATAAATAATTACGGCGGCATTGTCGGAACGATCCATGCAACGCAGAGCAGCAATGCATACGTCCGCATAGTCAGCTCTGTTGCGGCATTCAGTTTCCTTCCTGAAACAGGCGGCCGCCGCGGCGGTCTGATCGGCGGTGCAAACGGCAGCTGCGCGGACTATATCACTATAGAACTCGTAAATGATTACAGCTGCAGAGATGTGGCCGTAGGAGATAATGCGCAGAGCGCGATAAGCGATACGGATCTGAACTATCTTACACCAAACACTGCCGGAGGTACTATCAATACAACGACCAAGTTTGTTGCTTTTCAGGCGCAGCTGATGGGCTACGCTCTGGCAAGCAAGACATACAATTTCAACGGAAAAACTTTGAACATTAATAACGATATAGATATGACAGGCTGGGGTGAGTGGCCCATGTTCGGCAGCACCGACCGCTATTTTATAGGCAGTATCAACGGCGGCGGCAACACAGTTTCAGGGCTTCATGTCAATATCAATTCAGACTCAAACATTCCCGCCGGTTTTGTGAGCATGCTCTATTTGTCGGCTTCGGTCAGCAATATGACCATAGCGGACAGCAGTTTCGTGAACAATACCCACTGGACAGGTGCCGCAGCAGGCCGCGTTCTGGAGGGCGCAAGCATAACAGGCGTTCATGTAACATCAGATGTTACAGTTTCAGGTTACGATCAGGTCGGAGGGATCTGCGGAAGCCTTAAGGGCACGGTCAGTCAGTGCTGGAGCGAAGCGCAGGTGAGTCTGAACGGAGAGAGTACAGGGTACCGCGCTGCGGGCGGCATTGCGGGTACGGTCCTTACCACCGGAGCAAGCATCGACAACTGTCTCTTTACAGGCAGCGTGAGTACCGAAGGCGGCGTTGCGGGAGGTATTCTCGGAGCCACCAGGAATGACAGCTGCTATGTAGATATTTCCGGCTGCGTTTCTGCAGGCAGTCTTTATGGCGCTGCTGCCGGAGGCATTCTGGGTGACTTTTCATGCATCTACAGAAACAACTGGCAGGGAGAGACTTACCCTCAGATCTATTCCATTTCGGACTGCTACGCAGCTCCCGCCACAAAACCCGTTGGCACCTTGAGCGTTGGATTTACCGACAGTTTCGTGACGAATACATCGGTTTATACAAATGTGTCCTCGCTTTACGGCAGCGCCTGCAGCCGCCTTTCCGGCAGCGTCTGGACGCAGCGCCAAGGGAACATACCAGTTCCCACTGCATTTTATGACGCTGCCCTTCCGGTCGTGTCCGGAGGTTCATTTACCGAGACTGATTTTTCAGGCTGCAGGTCCATCCGCGATGCTTTCGGCGACGTACCGGTCCCCGCGGACAGTACATTCAACTATGAACAGCGGTTGAATCATGGCTGCTATTCATTCAGATATACTTATAACGGACAGCTTGATAATCCCTTCCCCGCATATATAAGCGCTCTTGAAAATGCCGGCTTTACTATGGTGAGCGGAAGCGGAGATACTAAATATACCTGGAACAAAGACGTGTTTGCTGCAGTATTTACAAAGGGAGACCGGATACTTCTGGCAAAGCGCCAGCACGTTACATCCGGAGACCTGATCTGGGTCGGCGTGTATCCTGCCTTACTTGAAAAAACAGCCGATCCATTGACGTTATTTTCCGGTGTGCCGGGTGTTGGCGGCCAGACTCCTGAAGCCGTTGATTACGGCGCGGGCAATTGGCAGAAGACATATACCGGAGTAAGTAAGAGCAATTACGATTCACTTTGCGCATCGCTTATCTCAGGCGGCTTTACGAAGGCTGCGGATAACGGCAGCGGGCTTTTTGGCACAGTTTTCACCTCTTCTTATCAGAAAGACAGTCGAACGGTCACAGTGATGTTTACATCAAGGCGCAGCGAGATATATGTATCCATCGGACAAGATGAGCCTCTTTCGCCCCATCTTAACGATCAGGCCTCATGGTCATCTGACAACACGGTTTTTGACAGCACTGTAATGGTCATGCCGGGCCTTAACACCAATGGCAATAGCTTTGTGATCCGCCTGAAAAACGGGCATTTCATTATAAATGACGGCGGAAACGTAAGTGATTCGGATGCACTCATTGCGCTGCTTGAACGCATGACGCCCGCCGGCGGGATCCCGGTGGTGGACGGCTGGTTCATCTCGCACGGACATATCGATCATTGCGCAGCGATCTATAAGCTTTCCTATACTCCTGCTCTCAGAGAGAGGATCCGCGTGAACGGTATCTACTACAGCGAACCATCCGCGGCCGTGTACGCTATTGATCCGGATGTTGTGGGATATTCGAAATCCATGGCAGCCGGCGCCTCGCTTTTGCACACGGAAACAGGCGCTGTGACTCCGCTTTACCGCTGCCATACCGGGGAAAGATACTATTTCTCGGATATAAGCGTGGATATCCTCTTTACGCAGGAGCAGCTTCCGCTTGGTGAATACGGCGGCGATTATAACGATTCCAGTACGAGCATCGTGCTGAATATAGAAGGGGACAAGGTACTGCTTGCAGGCGATACAGACACCGGTACTGTAAGGCGCCTGGTCGGATTCAACAGCCTGGGGCTTGATATCACCTCTTTCTATACCCAATCACAGCTCACTTTTAAGATGCGCAGCCTGCTTCATCACGGGCACAACGAATCGACCACATTTGTGAACGGCACGAATACGGATGTGCTGCTTCTTACTACTGTAGATCCGGACAGGGATGCGGAGATAGACGCTAATACCTATGGTAATGCCTATTCATACGCCAAGACAAAAGCCTCTGAACTTATCAGATGCAATGCCGACCGATGGATGACCTTCCCTTATGCGTTGGGATCGTATCAGACGTCGGAAGATATAAGTGCGTATCGCAGCGAGCCTTATACTGCGCCGGAGGCGCCTGACGGCAAAGTTTTCGCAGGTTGGTTCTGGGACACCTCTTTTACAAGCTCTGTAGGAGAGGATACGGTATCCGGCAGTGCCTTTGCGAAGTTTGTTGACGAAGACGTGCTTCAGGTCATGTACCAGCAGGATCTGACCCAGTACGCGAACGGCAGCAGGAAACTGCGCATCGTAACTTCTGTCGACAGCCTGAATTATAAGCGGGTTGGTTTTGAACTTACATATAAGAATTCCTCCGGGACCCAGGTCACTCGCGATACGGGCACCAGTACTGTTTACCGCAGGCTGAACTGGTTCAGGGACGAGACGGAAGATTACTACGATCCGTCAGTTTTCTCGCCTGAATCACGGTATTTCTGTGGTTTCAGACTGACTGCTTCGGATGCGCTCGTGGCGAAGAATCCTGCTGGCATCAGTGTACAGGCATACTGGATCACTCTTGACGGAACGAGGGTCGTAAGCGAAGTCCGTGACGGCCTTTTGTTTGCGGGACAGGAGCCTTATTGCCTTGAATCGGCGGGAGAGGGCACAGGAACCGACATCGACCTTGATTAGGAGACGAACTATGTGTTTAAAACGCTGTATGATCATTCTGCTGTTGCTTTCCATGCTCTGTGCGCTTTGTGCGTGCGGAAAGCAGGAGAGCGCTGAAACAGAGACTCCTGCTGAAACTGCTGAAAACACGCAGGCAGTGGAGCTTCCGTCTGAAGACTCCCGCGTGACCGCCCTTCCGGACGGCACACGCACGCTCGGGTTCTATACGGATAACGAACTGTTTGAGACCATCCCCGCGCCTGAGGCCGGCCTGTTCGGCTTTGTGCGGGAATGCAACAGCACGTGCTATTCAGCTTCATACACCGGGATAACAAAGGAAGATTATGATGCCTACGTGCAGCTGCTGGTATCAAAGGGTTTTGACTTCTTTGCCGACAGCGGCGAGCAGGGGATAAACGGTGACGTATTCTACAGCGCTGTGCAGCAGGACGAGCTTACGGTCCACCTTGTATTCCAGAGACTTCAGGACAGGCTCACCCTGATCGCGGGCAAAAAGGAAAAACTCTCTCCCAGGATGAAAAAGTCAGATGTATCCACTCCCGCCGATCCAGCTGCAATAAATTCAATGCTTATGCTCGATACTGCGCAATGCGGCGGTATGAGCCTGTTCTTCCGCTTGAAAAACGGGCATTTCCTTATCTGGGACGGTGCGGAACTTGCTTCAGATGCACAGAACCTGATAGACCATCTGTATGAAATGACTCCGGAGGGTGAAAAGCCTGTTATAGACGGATGGTTTCTGACACATACGCATGACGATCATTTCGGATCGATGAGGGCGATCGGAGACCGCAAAGATCTGTCGGATAAGATTATTATTAACGGAATCTATTTCAACGAGCCTGACAGTACATGGATAAAGTATGAGAATGCCGGCGGAAGCGATTCTGTTAAAATGCTCGCCCTGGTGACCGAGGATGAGAACGGGAACCATCCGGAGATATACCGTACGGTAATGGGACAAAGGCTGTACTTTGATGACGTCACGGTAGAGATAGTTGCTTCTACCGATTTCGTTCCGTATGACAATTCCAGAGGCGACTTTAATGACACCTCGACAATGGCTATGGTGCTTTTGGACGGACAGAAGGTCCTCATCACCGGTGATGCCGAAGAAGCCGCTCAGTACATGATGACCGAGTCGATCGGTCACGAATATTTTGACATCGATGTTTACCAGACTCCGCACCACGGACTGGCAGTGCTGTTCGGCTTTGTGGACCAGTGTCCCGCGATTCACACCGTGCTGCAGGATCAGCGATTCCTGCTCGACAGCTACAGCGACCGCGGAGCCGTTCCCTATCTTATGGAACACTGCGATGAATACTACAACATGAAAAACGGCACACTTCGTCTGGATTTTCCTTATAAGACCGGTTCCATCCAGGTTCTGGGCAATGATTTTCTTACTTATCCCGAATGGGATCAGTATAAGAACGATTTCATCAAAGATCTGAATCTGGAAGCTAACTGATAAAGAGACCGGGTGCACACAACAGGAGAAAGCCATGAAAGCTAAAAAAACAGGTCTGATAATAGCCATAGCGGCGTCGGTCGCGGTCATTGCGGGAGCAGTGGCTGCTGCCGTTCTGTTCATAAAGCCCGCGTCGGAGCCGGAGCCCACGGCCGCATCAGATGAGGTAACGCAGGCCGCGGACGAACAGGTTCATGAGAATATAGACGGGATAGACTGGTACGATCCTTCGGGAAGTGAGTTCGTTTTAACAGACGCGGACATGCTCTATGACCTGCAGACTCTTTCGTACCACTACGATTTTGCAGGACAGACCATAAAGCTTGGTGCCGATATTATTGTGAACAGGGGCGACTGCGCCGCATGGAAAGAGAACGCCCCGGAGCGTTCCTGGTCGCCCATCCGCGGCTTTGCCGGCACCTTTGACGGCTGCGGCCACACCATAAGCGGCCTGTACGCCAACACTCAGAATGAGCCCCTTGCCCTCTTTTCCGGGGCTGAAACGGGCGCGATCATCCGAGACTTCCGTCTGGAAAACAGCCTGTTCATAAACTTCGGCTCAGTCGGCACGGCCTCTATAGCGTCTGCCTCAGGCGGTACCTACGAGCGAATCTACAGCAATGTCGTTTTGATAAACGAATTCGGCCAGGCCGGCGGACTATTCTCACGGCAGAAGGGCCGTATAGTGGCAAGTGAATGCTGGTTTGACGGATCAATAACATCGGGCTACCGCAGGATAGGCGGGATCGCCGACTGGGCGGACGGAGACGAGATGGTGCTTGACCACTGCCTCAGTACCGGCAGTCTTACGTGCACCTGGCCGAGCGCCGCGTCCCATCTGGGCGGACTTGTGGGCTCTGTTATGAATTCCGCGCGTCTCGTTATAAATGACTGCTTCTCCGGAGGCAGGATCAGCGTTCGCAATCTTTACAGTACCGGCAGTGTGCTGGGTTATACCGATTCCGCATCCAACGCTACCATAATCAATACCTTCTGCACTCTTGAA
The DNA here is from genome assembly GCA_017445585.1 of Lachnospiraceae bacterium. Taxonomy (GTDB): domain Bacteria; phylum Bacillota; class Clostridia; order Lachnospirales; family Lachnospiraceae; genus UBA3774. The sequence continues at coordinate 2,998 of JAFSTX010000039.1, read as the reverse complement.
CAGTGCGAATTTCCCGTCAGCCTTCAGGCCGCGAATGTGACCGGAGGTCCCGTGCCCATTGTGGAAAAGGATCTTGCGGGGATCGGGGCGTATAAATGGACAGATCTGGATTTTGAAAACTACTGGGCCTGCGCGGAGAGCTCCATGCCTGTTCTGAAGTGCTTTGCCAAGGCCCCTCTTGATACAGCCGGAGTAGAGAAGGCCGTTGCCTATGACTGGTATGATGACATGAAAGACGAATTCGTCATCACCACGATCCCGGAGCTTTATGCCTTCGCGCTGATGTCATACAACACGGATTATGCCGGAAAAACGGTGAAGCTTGCGGCAGACCTTACCCTTAACGAGGGCGATCCGCACGACTGGATAAAAGCGGCTCCGGAGCTTCGCTGGTATCCGGTAAACAACTTCGCGGGTATCTTTGACGGCCAGAGCCACAGCATTTCCGGAGTCTATGTTTTCGGAGAAAACGCGCAGGGCTTTTTCGGACGCACAAAGGGAACCGCCTTTATAAAGAATTTCAGCCTTAAAGACAGCCTTATACATTCCAGGGGAAAGAGCCTTCTGAACACTGATCTTTCCCTTTCCGGAGCGATAGTCGGCCGCGGCGGCGGAATGCTTGACGGCGTGTATACCAATGCGGTGGTTTACGGCGAGGGTTCTCAGATAGGCGGTATGTTCGGTCAGATAAACCTGTCCGGCATGATCACGACCATCAATAACTGCTGGTTCGACGGCGAGCTTATAGAGCCGGATCCTGAGATCGGCTACATGGCGGGCGGCCTTATCGGCGGCCTGGCTCTCGGAACGGTCAATATAAGCCACTGCCTCGTTTCAGGCACCATCACCACCTCTGTCAACAAGGGCTCCATGGCGGGCGGCTTTGTAGGCCTCACCATGAACGATGCCATTCTTAATATTAGCGACAGCCTCTTTACGGGCAAACTTGATACCGCAAATCCTTACTATGTGGGCGGCACCATAGGCGTTGTGCGCGGAAAGAACAAGGTGACCATCAACAAGTGCTACGCCAGATACGGCAGCATGCAGGATGCCCAGGGAGAGTACGTTTCTCTGAATATCTCCGTTGCCAGCGCCCAGGTGAGCGGCGGCGCGGCGCCTGTTATAGAAAGATATCTTAAAGGCACGAAGGCCTACCAGTGGACTGAGCTGAATTTTGACAGATACTGGTCCGTGCGCGAGGATGACTACCCGGTGCCTTCTGTCTTTTACCGGGGAGACGCGGTCTCCACGGACGGCCTCGAGAGGCTTGTCAGCACAGAATGGTACGATCCCGAGGCCGAGAGCCTGACCATCAGCAGCCGCAAGGACTTCATAGGCTTTATCATGCTTTCGTATGGCACGGACTTTGCCGGAAAGACGGTGGAGCTCGGCTCCAGCATCAAGCTTAGCAGCGACCCGTATAACCGGACGGTGCAGCTGATGCCGATCGATAATTTCGCGGGTACCTTTGACGGCCACGGCCGCACCATTTCGGGCCTTTATCAGCACGGAAAGAACCTGATGGGCCTGTTCAGACGTACAGACAAGACTGCAGTGGTAAAGAACCTGCGGCTTACGAACTCGTTTATAGAGGTGGACGGCTACGGCAAGAACCGCCTTGCCTACGCGGGAGCCATTTCCGCCCAGGGCGGCGGCACCTTCCGCAATATCTACACCGACGCTTACATCCTCAGCCACGGCTACGGCACGGGCGGTATGTTCGGCCGTTTCAACATTGAAAAGACCACAAACAGGCTTTCGAGCCTGTGGTTCGACGGAATGCTTGAGGCGGATGACCCCGAGTACGGCTATGTCTGCGGCGGCCTCGTGGCGCAGCTTCTGCTTGGAAAGACGGAGATATCGCACTGCCTGTTCAGCGGCACCATCAAGACCGCCGTGGCTAACAAGGGCTCTAAAGTTGGCGGCCTTGTGGGCTGGGCCTGGAACCAGTCCGAGGCGGTCGTGAATGACTGCCTCAGCGCCGGAAAACTGGTCTGCAACAACAACTATTATAAAGGCGCCGTGCTTGGAACGCTTTACGCGAAGAATCCCTTCACCATTAAGAATACCTTTGCGGAAAGCACGGTAGCTCTGGATAATTCCGGAAAGTTCATTTCCGCCGCGACCCATGCGGACGCCGTGAACGGCGAGCTTTCGGGCCAGGCCCTACCGGTAATAAAGGAAAGACTTATCGGGATCAACGGTTACAAGTGGACCACGCTTGATTTCGATAACTACTGGACCGCGCGCGAGGGGGCCTGCCCCGCGCCGAAGTCCCTTGCCGGAAGCGGCCTTTCCACCGCCTCCGCGGAGCGCATGATAGATACAAGCTGGTACAGTCAGGATAAGAAAGAATATACTATAGATTCGGTTAAAGCCCTGATGGGCTTCCAGATGCTCTCGTTTGCCGACAGTTTTGCCGGCAAGACGGTAAAGCTGGGCGCGGATATCAACATGAACCCCGGCTGGACCGCGGGAAGCAAGGCGCCGGAGAACGGCTTTACACCCATAGAGAACTTTGCCGGTACCTTTGACGGACAGGGACATACGCTGTCGGGAGTCTACGTAGACGGCGGTTCCGGCACCGGCGTGGGCCTTATAAAGGCGCTGCGCGGAGGCACTGTAAAGGATCTGAAACTGACGAACAGCTATATAAAGGGCAGCGGAGTGGATATCGCCGCTGTGGCCGGCCAAAGCTATGGCGGAACGTTTGAGAGAGTGTACACGGACGCTGTGATCGAGACCGCATCCAGTGCCGGCATAGGCGGCATTCTCGGTACCGCCAGGGGCGAGAACACCGTCACCATGCGCGAGTGCCAGTTCGACGGCCGGATAAAGTGCACTGTTGAAGAGTCCGGCGGAAGGCTGGGAGGACTGTGCGCGACGGTCGTCAATTCCGGCACGGTCCTGAACGCCGAAAACTGCCTTGTCAGCGGCCGCATAGAAGCCAACATGAACATGACCATAGGCGGCATCACCGCGCTCAGCTTCCAGA
>JAFSTX010000038.1 GCA_017445585.1 Lachnospiraceae bacterium | reverse complement strand
GCTTTCTTACGGTCACTCAAGGGACCAAGGAGAATTCGGTCACACCAATGCTTACCTATCATACAGCTTAAACAATGAGAGGTATAAGGCCTAACTGGCTGTTAGGTTACTAATACCTACAATCTATATATTAGGAGGAGAGCAGCTTCCTGACGATATCGAGCAAAGGACTGATGGAAGCGGCTTTAAAACAGATACTTTTTATAGTCTGAAAGATACCGGCCTCTCCGACACTGAAAAGCAGGAATACATTATGTATAAGCAGTTACAGAACATCAAAACCATCAAAGGCTGTGCAGTGTTCTTTACTGTGTTGACAGTTATATCGCTTATTGCGACACTCCTCGTGTATTTCAGATAGCCTTGGTCCGCTTTTTTCGTTAGGTTTGCTCTGCGGTAAAGAAAACAAATGGAAATGCACATTCCGCTTTCAAATCCAAAACGATCTTGTTAAAAAATTAACTTCAAAAATAATGGCTTTTTACAAAAAGCCATTATTTTTTTAATTTTCCATTGTAGGCAAATATGATATGATATTACCAAATGTGTAAAGCTCTGTTTTCAGGAGGAGAAATGCAGGTATATAAAAAAATAAGCATTACCAAGGAGGAGATCGTTCCCGTCGCGCGGAAAATGCGGGAAAACAAGATCCATCTTGCCATGATACACGCCTTTATCGACCGCAACGGCAAGGCCAATGTATCGTACGAGTATGACGTTGACGGGGAGATCCATTCATATACAGTTGAGGGAGAGAAGGTCCTGCCCTCGATATCGGATATATATGATCTGGGAGCCGAATGGCCCGAGAGAGAGATCATGGAGCTCATGGATATCACCTTTGAGGGAGTCGATGCGTCAAAGCGCCTCTTTATGCCCGATTCCATGCTGAGCGGCCAGGGCCACATCCTCGTTACCCCGATGGATGCGCTTATAAAGGAAACCCATCAGACAAAGGAAGAATGCGCAGCTGCTGAAAAAGCAGAAGCCTCAGAAGATACAGCAAAGGAGGCCGGGGAATGAGCTATATAGTACCTATCGGGCCATACCATCCCGCCCTTGAGGAGCCTGTTCATGCCAGACTCTATACCGACGGTGAGAAGATCAGCGACGCGGAGGTCTTTATCGGATACAACCACCGCGGTATCGAAAAGCTGTCACAGCAGAAAAATTTCATCCAGACCATAGTTCTTGTGGAGCGCGTCTGCGGCATCTGCTCGCATTCGCACGCCTTCGGCTACGCCATGGCTCTCGAGGCCATAGCGGGCACCAAGGTCCCCAAGCGCGGCGAATATATCCGTGTCATTACAGCCGAGCTTGAGCGCCTGCATTCGCATTATCTGTGGCTCGGGATCGCACTCCATATCATCGGGCACGATTCTCTTTTCATGCATACGTGGGACGACCGCGAGGTCATCATGGACATCCTTGAGGAGCTTTCCGGCAACCGCGTAAACTACGGTATGGTCACCATCGGCGGAGCGCGCCGCGATATCAGCGCAGAGACCGCCGCGAATATCAATAAAATGCTCGACAAGATCGAGATCTCAAATCTGAAGCTGCGCGATATCCTGCTCGACGAGACGACAGTTGCGCTCCGTACAAAGGACGTAGGCGTGCTTACCACGGAGGACAGCAACCGTATCGGAGCGGTCGGGCCTCACGCGAGAGCCTCAAACGTTCCCGTCGACGTCCGCAAGGACGCGCCCTACAGCAGCTACGAGGATTTTGATTTCGAGAAATGCGTGTTCCCCACCTGCGACGTTTTCTCGCGCGTAGTGGTGCGTGTGCTGGAAAACATCGAGAGCATCAAGATTATCCGCCAGGCGCTGAACAATCTGCCCAAGGGGCCGATCAACCTCGGCGTCAGGATCCCGAAGATCCCGGCGGGAGAGTATATGGTCAGAGTCGAGGCGCCGCGCGGACAGCTCACCTATAAGGTAAATACCGACGGAGGCGAGTCCAATTCGCGCCTGAGCATCCACGTGCCCACGTTTAAAAACGCGCCTACCGTGCCGACAATGCTCCGCGGCAATTCAGTGGCCGACGCAGGGCTGATCATCGCCAGCATCGATCCCTGCTTCTCCTGCATGGACAGATAAGATGCACGAGCTCGCGATCACCGAAGGCATCATGGATGCCGCGATCCCCGAAGCCGAGAAGGCCGGCGCAAAGAAGATCCTCGAGATCCGTCTGCGGATAGGGGAGCTTTCGGGTGTCATTCCCGAGTGCATACAGGCATATTTTGAGATAGTAAGCCGCGGCACCATCGCCGAGGGTGCCAGGATCACCTGGCAGAAGATTCCGGTCGCGATACGCTGCCCGGACTGCGGCTTTGAGGGCGATATCGACCGTAAAAAGATCCGCTGTCCGCAGTGCGGGGGGATCGATTTCAGGGTCATACGCGGCAGGGAATATTTCGTGGACAGCCTGGAGGCTGAATAATGGAAATAAAAGTAGTAAAACAGATCCTGGCATGGAATGAGGACGTAAGCGAGAAGCTGCACCGCATCACCGCCGAGAAAAAAGTGGCGATCGTGAACGTCATGGGCTCCCCCGGAGCAGGCAAGACGAGCCTGATTAAAGCAGTTATCAACGGACTTAGGGACAGCTTCAGGATCGGAGTCATCGAGGGCGATATCGCCGGCCAGATCGACGCCGAGGCCATAGACAGCATGGGCATCCCCGTGGTCCAGCTCCAGACGGACGGCGCCTGCCACATCGAGGCCATGTCGATAGAGAATATCCTGCCCGGCTTTGATCTGGACGCGCTGGACGTGCTCTTTGTCGAAAATATCGGCAACCTCGTCTGCCCCGCCGAGTTCAATATCGGCGAGGACCTGAGGGTGGCGATCCTGAGCGTCCCGGAGGGCGACGACAAGGTCGCAAAATATCCTCTCATGTTCGCGACGACCGACGCTCTTGTGATAAACAAATACGATATGATGCAGTACTTTGAGTTCGACGACGAACGCGTCTGCTCCGATACGTATGATATCAACCCGAAGGCCCGTATCTTTAAAGTGTCCACGAGGACGCACGAGGGCGAAGGAGCTTTCCTTGAGTGGCTTTCGTCAAAGATCGAAGAGAAGATAAGGGCGTAGCGGATACACCCTGCACTGACTGATAAAATACTGGTTTACATAAAACGAGGAAGGTAGGTACTGATTTGAAAAAGACGACTTTTCCGGCTTTTCTCTCGACCGCGATAGTCTGCTACATATTCTGGCTGCTTCTTACCGGCCAGATCGTGGCGATCTTTATCGGGAACGCAGCGCCGGAAGTGCTTATCGCAGGCGGGCTTGTAAGTGTGCTCGTGGCGCTTTTTTCGGCGAGATTTTTTATCCACAGGAGCGCTTTTTATCTGTTCAACCCGGTAAAGCTGCTGGCGCTTCTTTTCTACTGCATCTTTATATTCGGATGGGAGCTGCTTAAAGCCAACTGGGACGTAGCCCGGAGGGCGCTCCGCCCCGGTAAGCTCCGGATCAATCCCGGCATAGTGAAGGTCCCCACCGAGCTTAAGAGCGAATACGGTCTCTCCATGCTGGCCAATTCCATCACCCTGACGCCCGGCACCATCACCATGGACATCGCCGATCAGGATGAAAAGACGTGGCTCTACATCCACTGGCTTCACGTCGACTGCACGGAGCCGGAACAGGCCGGCGATTCCATAAAGGGAACTCTCGAGAAATGGATAAGGAGGATATGGAAATGAACGAGCTGCTTTTCGGAGCCATCTGTTTTGTGGTAATGGCTCTGTGCCTTGTCATCAGACTCATAAAGGGTCCCACGATTGCCGACCGTGCGATAACCGCGGACGCTATTGATATCCTCGCCGATATGGCACTGATCCTCTTCGCGCTTTTTACCGGGAGAGGGATATATCTGGATATAGCTCTCGTGACGGCCGTCCTCGGTTTTATCGGCTCGGTCATCGTAGCCAGATACCTGGAGGGAAGATTATGAGAATAGCGATAGATATACTTATCGGCATCAGCATTTTCTTCGCCCTCGCGGGTACGGTCGGAATGCTCCGTATGCCTGACACCTTCAGCCGTATGCAGTCCAGTACGAATATCGGTACCATGGGCGTGCTCGGCGTCATAATCGGCGGCATCATGTACGCGATCTGGCAGTACGGAGATTATTCCATGGCTGTCAAGATCGGTATTCTCGGTGTGTTTTATATTGTGACCAATCCCATCTCCGGCCACGCGCTGGCCAAGGGCGCCTATCGCCACGGCTACCGTCCGGAGCAGGGCTTTGCATGCGATCAATACGGGGAGGATCTGACAGATGCAGATTGAAACTATTCTTAATGCCCTCGTAATGATAGCCATCATCGTGACCGCGGTCTATGCGGTCATGGCTAAAAACGTGATGAATTCCGTCATCGCTCTCGGCGTGACGGGAGGTTTTGTCTCGCTTGCGTTTATCATCCTGCACGCACCGGACGTGGCCATCGCTGAGGCTGCAGTCGGCGCCGTGCTTTCGACCGCTATTTTTGTCATAGCAGTACGCAAGACTACAAAGAAGGGAGATGAAGATAAAAACAATGAAGACTAAAAAGATCATCGCCCTTTTCGCCGCCGCGATCATACTTATAGTCGGCATCCGCGCCGTCAGCTACGGATATGAGAATTTCCGTGCCACGAACGTGGAAGTCACTCAGAACGCCGACGGCACCTTCTCCTACGACAGGGTCGAGCCGGACGGAGTCGCGGACATCATCGTGGAAAAGAACGTCTCGGAGGCAAACGCCGTGAATAACGTAGCCGCGATCGTATTTGATTTCCGTGGTTATGATACGCTCGGAGAGTCATTTATCCTGCTTACGGCCATAGCCGGATCATTCGTGATCCTCGCGAGAAACAAAAAAGAAAAGAAGGAGGATGAGGCTCATGAAGTTTAAAGAAGGCATCACGGAGCGGCATATCATCGTAAAGTGCGCTGCCGATAAATTCCTGCCGTTCTCGCTCCTTTTCGGCATCTATATCATCCTGTTCGGTACCGTCAGCCCCGGAGGAGGCTTCCAGGGCGGCGTTATGGCTGCCTCGGGCGCGCTGCTGCTGTATCTCGGATACGGCTGGAACACCACGAAAAAAGCCATCAACAGTGAAGTCCTGAGGGTCAACGAGTCCTGCGGAGCTACGCTTTACGTACTGCTCGGGATAGCAGGCATCGTCCTCGGCGCGAATTTTGCAAGAAACGTATTCTGGAATGTGGGAGAGTTCGGAGACCTGGTCAGCGCAGGCACCATTACCTTTATGGGATGGACCGTAGGCTGGAAGGTCCTTACGGGCGTCAGCTTCCTCCTGCTGCTTATGCTGGGGCTTCTGGCTCCCGGCGCGGACGATGAAGAAGAGGAGGAAGAAGAATGATACTCAATTATATTACTTCCGTGATCCTTATTGTCCTCGGACTGTACACCGTCTGCACCAAGCGCAATCTGATAAAGATAGTGCTCGGCCTCGGTATCACCGACTATGGCATCAATCTGCTGATCGTAAGCATCGGATACAACAACGGCGGGACCGCTCCCATCTATTCGTCGGATCTTTTCAATCTGAATGCGTCCGCTGCGGCCTTTGTGGACCCCGTGCCCCAGGCTCTGACACTGACCTCGATCGTTATCGGGGCCTGCGTGGACGCGATGGCGCTGGCGCTCGTCATCATGCTGAACCGGCGCTACAAGACCACCGACGCCAACGAGATAAGGAGGCTTAAAGGATGAATTACTCTCATTTTCCCGCTATAGCGGTCATGGGTCTTTTCCTCGGAGCCTTCCTTGTGGAGATCTTCGGATCAAAGAGCAAGATCGTACGCAATATCATAGTATTTGTCTTTACGACCTGCGCTGCCGCGCTGATGCTTTATCTCGTAAAGCCCGTCATGCTGGACGGAGAGATCATCAGCTACTGGATGGGCAATTGGGAGCCTGTGGACGGCTATGCGATAGGTATCGGCTATGAGATCGACCAGCTCAGTATGTTCTTTGCTATCCTTGTAGTGCTGACGATCTGGCTTTCAGCGGTATATTCCTTCAGATATATGGAAAGGGACCGCCATCTCGGCCACTATTATACACTGTTCCTGATGCTTTCGGGCGCGGTGCTCGGCCTCGTATGCACGGGCGACGTCTTCAACCTCTTTGTCATGGTGGAGATCATGACCTTTGCGGCAGTCGCGCTTACCGCCTTCCGCAACAAAAAAGGCAGTAATCTCGAAGCTGCTTTCAAATATCTGATCGTGGGCTCCGTGGGCTCCGGCTTTACTCTTACCGGAATCACGCTTCTCTATATGCAGTGCCATACGCTGAATATGGCTCAGCTTTCGTCCATGCTCAGCGGAAATCTGACGCCGGTGACTGTGCTCGCGCTGGCGCTGATGTTTACCGGCTTTGGCGTAAAATCATTTATCGTGCCTTTCCATGCGCCCGCGGCCGACGCCTATATGTCCGCGCCGACTTCAGTGTCTATGGTCTTTTCCGGCATGGTAAACAAGGCCGGCGTCTACGGAATGATCCGTCTGGTCTATATCATCTTCAGAGCGATGGATATCGAAGCGATCCAGATCCTGCTGGTGCTGCTCGGCGTCATCACGATGTTTATCGGCGTTACCATGGCGCTGGCTCAGCATGACTTAAAGCGTCTGCTGGCTTTCCACAGCATCTCGCAGATCGGCTATGTCATCACAGCCATAGGCCTGTGCACGGCACTGGGCGTGACCGGAGGCCTTTTCCACGCGCTCAACCATACTCTTTTCAAGGGCCTGCTGTTCCTTTGCGCCGGGGCTGTGCTTTACGCAGCCGGGACGACGGATCTTGACCGGCTCGGCGGACTCTCAAAGAAAATGCCGAAAACTTGCATATGCTTCCTGATCGGAGCCTTTTCCATCTCGGGCCTTCCGCCTTTTAACGGCTTTGCGTCGAAATGGATGATCTATCAGGCGACCTATGAAAAGGCCGTGACTACGGGCAATTTATTCTATGCATTCGCAACCGTGACCGCGGTAGTGGTCTCGGTGATGACGCTTGCATCCTTTATCAAGGTTACTCAGGCTGTCTTTTTCGGACAGTGTCCCGCTCAGCTGCAGCAGACCAGGGAAGTGCCTTTCTCAATGCGCCTGCCGATGTGGATAATGGCGCTGCTCTGCGTGGCGAGCGGTGTCCTCTACGGCGATCTCTACAGATTCATACTGGCGCCTGCGTCAAATGCCGCACTGAACGTGACGGGATATATCGATGCCATGCTCGGCAGCGGAACGGCGGCTTCGGCCGGCATCGCGGATATCGAGGTCGCAAAGGTCTCCTTCAGTTACTGGAATCCTACTGCGTGGCTGATACTTTTTGCCATTATCCTCATCGCGGTATGCTGGGTGGTCGTATTCGGTGAAAAGACCCGCGGCGCCGTGCTCCAGAGCGAGAGCTCACAGGACGTGGACGGCAAGTACGCTACCTTCTTCTCGGGAGAGAAGAGTATGCACTCACATGTGGGCGGTTCGGATCTTTTCTGGGGCTTTAAGAAGAATTTCTCCGGTTATTTCCGCGTGATGCAGGGCATTCATTCCGGTAATGTGAACGATTACGCGCTCATGGCCGTCGCGGCCGCCGCGATCTTCATAGTCTTTATGTTCGTGGTGCTGCTGTGAGGAGGAGAGTGAAATGATAAACGTATTAGCTACGATAAAAATAATAGTCAAGACTCTCATTTTCCCCGGAGCCTTCTTTGCCATGGCAGCGGGACTGCTGCTCGCAGGAATAGACCGAAAGGTCCTCGCCCGCATGCAGAAGCGCATAGGCCCGCCGGTAATGCAGCCCACTTATGATTTCTTCAAGCTCATGGGCAAGGAGACGATAGTCCCTCACGCAGCGAACCGCCGCGTGTATATGGCTGCTCCCGTCGTGGGCTTTGTCAGCCTTGCGGTTATGATGCTTTTTATACCCATAGGAGGCTGGTGCGCTTTTACCGGCGACGCGGATCTGATCGTTATCCTTTATCTGCTGACGATTCCCGCTGTAGCGCTGATCGTGGGCGGTTCCGCATCCGGTTCGCCGTTTGCCGGGATCGGCATTTCCCGTGAGATGGTCACCATGATGAGCTACGAGCTCCCCCTGATCATAGTTTTTCTCGCCGTAGCCAAAAAGGTGGGCGGAGATCAGCTGTTTTTCGGGTTTAGGGCCATTACGAACTGGCAGATCGCCAACGGCCCCATGATCGCGCAGCTCGCCATGATCCCTGCTGCGCTGGCGATGCTCCTGATCATCCCCGCGGAGGTCGGCACTCAGCCCTTTGACGTGGCAGAGGCTGAAACGGAGATATGCGAAGGGCCGCTGATCGAGTATTCGGGTGCTCCTCTCGGTCTGTTCAAGCTGAATACGGCCGTGAAGATGCTGGTCATGACATCGCTCTTTACCGCGCTGTTCCTCGGCGGCATCACGAGCGGTATTCATACCGGTATCACTCTCTGGGGCATAGCCATAGTCGATCACATCCTGCGTGCCCTCATTCATGTGGCGATCAGCGCAGTGATCACCGTAGTGAGTATGACCACGATCCATGCGGCCACCGCGAGACTCAAGATCGAGCATCTGTTCAAATTCTACTGGACAGCTGTCACGGGACTTGCGCTTATCAGTCTGATCCTTGTATGGATCGGTTTCTAAAGGAGGGCAGCCATGTTCAAGAAAATCATAGCAGCTTCCACCGCGAAATCGCCCTGGATCTATCATATCAATACAGGCTCGTGCAACGGGTGCGATATCGAGCTCGTCGCGGTGCTGACACCCAGATACGATGCCGAGCGCTTCGGCTTTAAGCTGGCGGGCACGCCCAGACATGCCGATATCGTCGTGGTATCGGGACCCATCACCAGCCAGTCAAAGGACCGCCTGATCCGTACCCTCGAACAGGTCCCCGAGCCAAAGGTAGTGGTCTCGATCGGATCCTGCCCCAAGTCGGGCAACGTCTTTAAGGGAAGCTATTCCGTAGAGGCGCCTCTGGACAAATACTGCAAGGTGGATGTGTCCATTGCCGGCTGTACGCCCAAGCCCGAAGCTATTATCGAGGGCCTTTACAAGGCCGCGCAGATCCTGAAAGAGAAGAGGGAGGCGATGAACAAATGATCCCTTTCCTTAAAGTAGCTCTTACCAATCTTTTTTCAAAGCCCAGCACGGTAAAATACCCTTACGTGCCGGTGGAGGCAAAGCCGCGCTACCGCGGACGCATCGCCTATGACGGCGATAAGTGCGTAAACTGCGGAATGTGCGTCAAGGTCTGTTCGCCCGGCGCTATCAACCGTATCTACAAGGACACTGAGGACGGTCAGGATATCACGTACGAGTTCGATCATACTTCCTGTACCTTCTGCGGAATGTGCCAGGATTTCTGTGATGAAGGAGCGATCACTCTGACGACGGACTACCATATGGTCGCCACCGATCCCGAGGATCTGATCGTCCGCGGAGTCTGCCACAAGGTCAATCCAAAGGGCAATATCTCGTGCAATACGGACCTGTGCGTGTACTGCACGCTCTGTGCCAAGAAATGTCCTTCGGGAGCCATCACCGTAGACCGCGCTGCAAAGACCTGGACGGTAAATATAGGCAAATGTACAAAATGCGGCGCCTGCATCAAGACCTGTCCTAAAAAGGCGGTCTACTTTGCGGAGCCCAAGCCTCAGGTCGTCGTATGCGGAGATGACTGCGTATACTGTACGCTCTGTGCGAAGAAGTGCCCTGAGGAGGCCATCACTGTTGACCGCGCCGCAAAGACCTGGAGCTTTGACGCTTCAAAATGCGTGCAGTGCGGCAAATGTGTAGCCGCCTGCCCGAAGAAGACGCTCAGTTTTGCTGACGGAGAATAAGCCATGCCTGCCCAGCACGATCTGATGAAAAACACCAATGCTCTGTCAATACTGAGCTATATCCGAAGCTACGGAGCGTCCACGAGACGCAAGATACAGTTCGCTACGGAGCTGAGCTGGGCGACGGTATCCAATATTACTGCGGAGCTTCTGGACAGGCATGTCCTCACTGAGTATGAGCAGTCTGAAAAGAGCACCGGCAGGACACCCACGATACTCGATTTTGCTCCGGGCAGAAATCTGTGCATAGGTCTCGAGATCAATATCGAGGGCCTGACGGCTGTTCTGCTCGACCTGCGCTGCCAGGTGCTCGATCAGATCGAATGCCCGATAGTGAAAGCTGAAAGAGACAGCACGATAGAGCAGCTCACCGGGATGATAGATCATATCCTGTCAAAGAATTCCATCAGCTCCGGTCAGCTGATGGGGATAGGCGTTGCCGTGCAGGGCTCGGTGGACGGGGACAGCTCTGTCTCTCTGTATAACCACTATATCCGCGACTGGAGGAACGTCCCCTTAAAGAAGCTCCTCGAGGAACGCTACGGAGTGGAGACCGTGATCCTGCACGATCCAGTGTGCATGGCTGCCTATGACAAGTGGAAGTGGGCCAGGTCGAGCAATGAGGATTTTGTCCTGATCAGACTTGCCTACGGCATCGGTATGGGATATATGATAAACGGCGAAGTGCTCAGGGGCTATCAGGGCACGGCGGGGGAACTGGGGCATACCATAGTAAATCCCAACGGCCCGGAATGCATCTGCGGCAACCGCGGCTGTCTGGAGTCATATTGCTCGGTCCGCGGTATAGCGAGACGCGCCTGGGAGGTCCTGGATACGGACGGACATCCCTTTGACGATGACGATGTGGAGTATATGGAGCAGCTGCTGAAAAAGGCGGCAGACCTGGCCAGAGGCGGTGATTCTGCCATGAAGAAGCTCTTTGATGAGGCGGGAGAGTACCTCGGCATAGGCATCTCAAATCTGGTAAATATCCTGAATCCGCAGCATATCGTCATCAGCGGAGCCCTGTGCAGCTGTGACGACCTGTTCCTCGACCGGGCCATAAAGCGGGCAAAGCAGCTTCGCTGGCCGCTGTCCGATTACAGCATCCATGTGAACGAAGACGAGTTGGCGGCGCCTATCGGAGCCGCACTCAAGCTGATCAACGACGCCTTTTCAAATCTGGATTCAAAACTGCTTCGCTGACGGCCTGTTCGGCATGCTCCAAATATAAAAGATAAATAAGGCAGATAAAGAAAATGATATGGCAATAAAGTTCCAAATATATTATAATCAAAACAATTATAACGGAATGCGATAAAAAAGAGATAAAAAGTCCTGCAAAGAAAATGAAAGGGAACGGATTGCTTTTAAAAAGAATTCTTTTCATAGCGGCATGCCTGGTTTTGGTGTGCTTTATTTTCTTTGTAAGCGGCGATCACGGCGCCGTGGATTATTCCTTCAAATATTCCGGGGTCGATCTGGACACGGATGAAGGCGCCATAGTACGTGAGGGTACGTATACCGAGTATCTTAAGTCCCATGCGGATGCTGCCGCGCCGCAGGAGGCGATATCCGTCGATGTGACGGCACCGGATGCGGCGAGCGGCGCGCGTACTGTCGATGCCGGAGGTAAGACCGTCCTTTATACCGATGAGGAGAGCAGCGTTTCATGGAACGTCAGTGTTCCAAAGGCCGGCTTCTATAACCTGTATTTCGGCTATATTCCCGTGGAATCCCGCAGCATAGACGCGGAACGTTCCCTGTATATTAACGGCAGTCTGCCATTTGACGATGCACAGTATATAGGCTTTACCAGGATGTGGACAGACGCCGGCGAGGTAAAGACCGACAATCAGGGAAATGAGATCCGTCCGTCACAGACCGAGGTGATAAAGGAAACGGGGATGCTTGCCAGGGATACTTTCAGCGGATACGAGAGCGAGCCGTACAGGTTTTATTTTGACGAGGGCGTTAATACGCTGACACTGACGGGAGTGCAGGAACCCCTGATACTGACCGGAGTGGAACTGAGCCCCGTAGTTTCCGCCCCGTCCTACCGCGATTATTTAGCCGAAACAGAGGCTGCGGTCTCGGGAAGGGAGCTTAATACCCTTTCAAATGACTGGAGTCTGAAGGTACAGGGAGAGGATGCCGTGCTTCGTTCCGATCCCTCGCTGTATCCGATATTTGAGCATGCCTCATCAAACACCGATCCCTACAGCGTATCGCTGACGCGCCTTAATGCCATAGGCGGCGATTCCTGGAGAGTATCGGGGCAGTGGATCGAATGGGAATTCGAGGTGCCTGCTGACGGCTGGTATAATCTCAGTTTCAAGGGCAAACAGAACTTCGAGCGCGGCAAGACCTCCTCGAGACTTCTGACCGTGGACGGCGAGCTTCTCTTTGAAGAGGCGGCCGACATACAGTTTTCATACAGCAACTCATGGGAGTTTGCCGCGGTCAGAGCTGACGGAGAGGATGCCCGCATATATCTGTCTCAGGGCAGTCATACGCTGCGCCTCGAGGTGACGTGCGGAGAGCTCGGAGCGTCGCTCTCGCGTCTGGAGGACTGCTCGTACAGACTGAATCAGATCTACCGTCAGATACTCGTCGTCATGGGCAGGGAACCCGACAAATACAGGGATTACGGCATAACATCCATCTATCCGGATATGCCGGAGGCCATGCTGCTCGAGAGCCGCAGGCTGTACGCAGTCGTGGACGAGATCATGGCGTATTCCGGAGGCAGGAGCAGCAGGACCGGTGCCGTCGTCAGTCTGGCCAGAATCCTCGAGGAGATGGCCGCTCATCCGGAGACCCAGATCCAGAGAAAGCTCTCGACCCTGCGAAGCTACATAAGTGCGCTGGGGACGACTATCCTTTCTCTGTCCGAGTCAAAGCTTAATATCGATTACTTTGTGGTAAAGGAGACGGGGGCCGGCTGGCCTGACGATTCCGAGACCTTCTTCGGGAGTCTGGCGCACAAGCTCCGCGCTTTGACCGCGTCGTTTACCACTGATTACAATTCCATCGGAGACGTCTATGACGATGACCGTCAGGACAGGGTGCTCGAGGTCTGGATCCTCGCGGGACGCGATCAGTCAAACGTCCTCAAGAGCATGATCGACGACAGCTTCACTCCGCAAAGCGGGATCAGGGTGAATCTGAAGCTCGTTGCGGCGAATGCGGTCCTGAGCGCGGTGGTGGCCGGAAACGGCCCTGACGTGCTGCTCTCGGCCACGCACACCGAACCGGTGAATTATGCGATGAGAAATGCCGCAGCTGATCTGACGCAGTTCGATGATTACGATGAGGTGGCCACGCGTTTTACCGAGAGCGCAAAGAGGGCCTTTGCCTACAGAGACGGAGTATATGCGCTGCCCGAGACGCAGACCTTCAGCATACTGTACTACCGGACCGACATACTGGATGAACTGGGGCTTGAAGTCCCGGAGACCTGGGAGGATCTCGTCGCCATGATCCCCACGCTCCAGCAGAACAATATGGAGATGGGCATGCCGGACGTCATGGGCAAGGGTTCCACTGACCTGTCGGGCCTTTTTTCGATCATGTACCAGAACGGCGTCGAGCTCTACGGTGACGACGATCTGGCGCAGCTCGACGATGAGGGAGCTGTCAGGGCATTTGAGTATTACGTGAAATTCTATACCAAGCACGATCAGCCTACGGATTACACCTTTGCAGACCGTTTCAGGGCCGGTGAGATGCCCATAGGTATCTCAACTCTCAGCCTGTACAACACCCTGTCGGTTTCCGCGCCGGATCTTAAGGGGCTGTGGTCGTTTGCCCTGATACCTGGTACGGTAAAGGAGGACGGAAGCGTCGATCACACCACCTTTTCCACGGGCACGGCATCCATGCTTCTGGCAAATGATGACCGGCAGGTGCTGGATATGGGATGGGAGTTCCTCAAATGGTGGTCGTCCACGGACGTGCAGACGAGGTTCGGGAGAGAGATGGAGAGCATACTCGGAGCCGCCGGCAGATACGCCACGGCTAATTTCGAAGCCTTTGACCGGCTCGCCTGGAGCAGGAAGGAACTGGACATACTCGATGCGCAGCGGGAGAGCTCCTGGTCGAACCGCGAGGTGCCAGGAGGCTACTATACCACGAGGCAGATCATCAACGCCATCCGCAGGACCGTAAATGATGCCGCAGTTCCCAGGGAGACGCTGCTCGACTACAATCAGGCCATAAATGACGAGATAATCAAGAAACAGACCGAATTCGGACTCAGGTAGAAATGGAAGAGAAGAACAAGGAAAAAAAGAGCGCCGCCGCCAGGTATTTCGCCCAGCTCAGGGTGGATACAGGACAGACGTGGAGACGAATGAAGGCCAGCAGGGGACTTTATCTGTTCCTGCTGCCCTTTATGCTCGTATTTACGGCTTTTTACGTGCTGCCTGTCATCATTTCCATCTTCTACAGCTTTACATACTATAATATTCTAGAGCCGCCCAGGTGGATAGGACTCCAGAACTATATCAACCTGTTTCTGGCGGACGATGTGTTCCTGACAGCTGTCAAGAACACGTTTCTCATCGCGGTTATTACGGGGCCCGTCGGATATTTGGCCTCATTCGTTTTTGCCTGGCTCATAAACGAGCTCCCCAGATCGATCCGCGCTATAGCAGTTACGGTCTTTTATGCCCCGTCCATTTCCGGACAGGTGTATCTCATCTGGGGCATACTTTTCTCGGGAGATTCGTACGGGTATATAAATGCCCTGTTGATGGATCTGGGGATCACGGACAAAGCAATAAAGTGGCTGACGGATCCCGACTATATGATGCCGGTGCTGATCATAGTCATCCTCTGGATGAGCCTGGGGACGGGCTTCCTCGCTTTTATCGCAGGCCTCCAGAGCCTGGATAAGAGCCAGATAGAAGCAGGCTATGTGGACGGCATCCGCAACCGATGGCAGGAACTCTGGTATATTGTCCTGCCGAACATGAAGCCGATGCTGCTCTTCGGAGCGGTCATGGCCATCACCCAGTCGTTCGGAGTGGCGGATGTGACCATGGCGCTGGCCGGCTTCCCGAGCACGGATTATGCTGCGCGTACCGTAGTCACTCATCTCTATGATTATGGCACAGTGCGCTTTGATATGGGCTATGCCTCGGCGATAGCCACGGTGCTGTTTTTTACCATGATACTCTGCAACAAGCTGATCCAGAAGCTTCTGCGGGGCGTAGGAAAAGGAGGAGACTACTCAGGTGGCAGGCGGAAGAAATAAAAAACTCGGCCGTTCCCTGGGCGGTAATATAGTCGTATACGGGATCCTGATACTCTTCGGGGCCTTTATGCTCATGCCGATGGTCTACGCGGTGAACAGCGCTTTCAAGCCGCTTGACGAGCTCTTTGTTTTCCCTCCGAGATTCTTTGTACAGAATCCGACGCTGGATAATTTCTCGGATCTTGAGACCATCATGGGGCAGTCGTGGGTGCCTTTTTCGAGGTATCTGCTTAATACGGTCCTGATCACGGTGGTCGGAACCGCCGGCTGTGTGATCGTCACGTCTATGGCGGCCTTCGTGCTGGCGAAATTCCGCTTCCCGGGGAGCCGTGCGATCTTCAGGATCGTGACCACCGCACTGATGTTCTCGGGCTATGTGACGCAGATCCCGAACTATCTGATCATAGCAAGACTCGGCTGGATCGACACATATCTGGCGATGATCGTTCCGGCCTTTGGCATGCCCATGGGACTCTTCCTTACGAAGCAGTATATGGAAAACGTCCCCGACGTGCTGATAGAGGCGGCGAGGATAGACGGAGCGAATCTCTGGCAGATATTCTGGAGGGTCATAATGCCTAATACGAGACCCGCCTGGTTGACTGTCACAATCCTCTCGGTGCAGGCTCTCTGGAACAGCAAGGCCATACAGTACATTTATTCCGAAGACCTTAAGACCCTGCCGTATGCTCTGCAGCAGATACTCGGCGGAGGCGTCTCGCGTACAGGTGTGGGCTCTGCGGTCACGGTGATAATGATGATAGTTCCAGTAGTCACATTCATACTGTCTCAGAGGCAGATCACGGAGACCATGGCAAGCTCCGGAATAAAAGAATAACTGATCAAAACGCGCGGCGGATTGTAAGAATACGCGGAAAGGCATAGATGAGAAGCATACGCGGAAAAGCGGAATCAATAAAGCGGATCGGTGCGGCGATGGCTGCGCTGTTTATGTTGCTTACGTTTTTTCCTGCGGAATATGAGGCCGTGGACCCTTCTCTGGCCTATACCTATGTTTACGACGCGTGGAAGAGCGCGGTGGACGTACCGGATCCGTACTCGGTCAGGATGCAGGTGGATACGAATACTCTGGATATCGGAGCCCTGAACGCCCCTTCGGGCATGTATGCCGCCGATGGACGGCTCTTTATCTGCGATACCGGCAACGACCGTATCATAGAGCTCCGGCTCGGTGGCTCTGACTACAGTCTTGTGAGAATAATCGGAGGAGAGGGGCTTTCACTGAAGTCCCCGACGGACATCTGCACCGCGGACGGTCTGCTGATCATAGCCGACGGCGGCAACAACAGAGTCCTGATCCTCGACGAGGAGCTTCGGACAGTCCGTGAGATTTACAGGCCCGAGAGCAGTACTGTGGATATGACCGTGCCGTTCGTTCCCAGAAAGCTGGCAGTTACTGCCGGGCATATCTTTGTACAGGCAAAGAGCGTGAACAGGGGGCTCATGGAGTTCGATCTGGAGGGAGAATTCCTCGGATATTTCGGGGCCAGTCCAGTCAAATTCGACTGGCAGGACTATTTCTGGAAGCTGGTGGCTACCGACGAGCAGCGCGCCTCCATGATATCGTTCGTGCCTACCGAGTACAATAATGTCTCTGTGGACGAAGAGGGCTTCCTCATGGTGAGCAATTCCATATTCACTGCGGCCGAGCTGAGGAGCGGGGCTGCTGAGCCCGTCCGCAGGCTCAATCTTAAGGGTACGGATATCCTGATAGAGAACGGCAATCATCCCGTGATAGGAGATATCACCTGGGACAGCGCCGCCGGGCCGAGCCGGATAGTGGACATCACTTCCCTTCCGGACAATACCTATTACGCCGTCGACAGCACCAGGGGCAGAGTCTTCGGCTATGACGAACAGGGCAACATGCTCTATGCCTTCGGCGGACTGGGCACAAAGCAGGGGTATTTTACCTCGCCGGCAGCCATAGACCATTTGGGCAGCGATCTGCTCGTGCTGGACAGTTCGAGCGGACTGGTCACGGTCTTTACTCTGACGGAGTTCGGCAGGCTTATTTCGGACGCTATCGGAAGCTACAGCGCGGGGAGGTACGCGGAGTCAAAGGCTCTCTGGGAAGAAGTCCAAAGATATGCGGGCAGCTATGAACTGGCCTGGGACGGCATAGGCAAGGTCCTCCTGCGCGAGGGCGATTACCGTCAGGCACTCGACTATCTGCAGTACGCCAAGGATGAATACTACTATTCCAAAGCCTGGAAGCTTTACCGCAAGCAATGGATAGAAGAGCATATATGGATAGCGGTCGTCCTCATAGGGGCTGCGCTGCTGGCTGTTTTTATAAAAAAGATCACAAAGTCTGTGAGAGACAGGATAGACAGATATGATGCGCGTATGGAGACGAATAACAAACTCTAAAACGCTGGAGGGACTTTCCTACGCCAGATACGTCATATTCCACCCCTTTGACGGGTTCTGGGATCTGACGCACGCGGACATGGGGTCGCTCGGCGCGGCAAACGTGATAATACTCCTGACCCTGGCGGTCAGGCTTATCCGTCTGCGCTTTACCGGCTTCATGTTCCTGGACATCTACTGGCCCGAGGTAAGCGTCTGGACCGAGGTCCTCACAGTTCTCGTGCCGCTGCTGCTTTTCTGCATCTCGAACTGGGCGATCACTACTCTGTTTGACGGAAAAGGGACCTTCCGGCATATCTACATGGGAGTCGGATATTCTCTTGCTCCGTATCCGCTGCTTCAGCTGCTCATGGTTCTCCTGAGCAATGTGGTCACGGACGATGAGGGCGTCTTTTACGGAGTTCTCAACGGCGTGAGCCTGCTGTGGTGTGCTTTTCTGATCATCATCGCCCTCATGATGATCCATGTGTATACGCTTGGGCAGACGATACTCTCAACTCTGGCCAGTATCCTGGGCATGATCATCATCGCCCTTATCTGTCTGGGCTTTTTCAGTATGTTCTCCGAGGCGGTGTCGTTTTTCGCATCGCTTATCAGGGAGATAGAGATCAGAGTGTATTAGGGAGGCGGAGAGATGAAGATCAGACGGTATCTTTTCACAACCCTGATGCTCCTGTTCATCCTTACGGCTGCAGGCTGCGGTCAGACGCGTGAAAGCAGGCAGATAAGCTACTATGACAGCACGGACAATGCGAACGAATACACTCTTACGCGCGGCAGTTTGAGATTCTCGCTGGACGGCTCCACGAGCTATTTTACACTGACCGATACGAGGAGCGGCCAGGTGTGGAGCAGCATCCCGGAAGGCGCAGGCTCTGATCCACTGGCGGACGCCACTATGAAAAAATGGATGCAGTCCACGCTTATCCTGACATATACCTCTGCAGACGGGCTGGCCAGCGTCTATGACAACTACACCAATTCCATCAGCCAGGGGTCGTTTGCCGTAAGCGGCGATGAAGACAGCGTGCGGGTGGATTACCTGATAGGAGAAGACGAAAAGGTATACATCCTGCCGGAGGTGGTAGGTGCGGACAGATACGGCGCGTATCTCGATCAGATGGAAAAAAGCGCCACCTCCACGGTAAAGAGTCTCTATAAGAAGATCGATTCGGAAAAGCTTTCCGACGAGGAAAAAGAGTCGATGAAGGAGCAGTACCCGCTGCTTGGCGAGGAAACGGTGATATATACTCTCAGGAACGGCGCTGCCGAGTACAAATACGCCGAGGCTCAGGAGAGCTTTGCCGCCGCGGGCTACACGCATGAGGACTATCTGGCGGACCGCAGCAGCACCGACAATGCCGGAGACCTGCTGCAGTTCAACGTCTCCGTGGTCTATACCCTCACGGACGACGCGCTAAAAGTCAGTATACCTGCCGGATCGATCTCGTATCCGGACGGGCTTCCCGTGACATCCATCCAGCTCCTGCCTTTCTTTATGGCAGGCACGGACTCCGATGAGGGCTATCTGCTGGTGCCGGACGGAGGAGGGGCGCAGATCGATTTCAACAGCCGCAGAGGCAATTCCGAGGCGGTCATGTCAAAGGTCTACGGCTGGGATATGGCTCTCGGCAAGGACAAGATGATAACCGAGAACAAGGTATCCTTCCCTGTATTTGCCGCCGTAAGAAACGGCAGGAGCCTGATGGCGATAGTGACAGAAGGCGATGAGCAGCTGACGCTCGAAGCGAACGTAAGCGGCGCCAGGAACAGCCTGAACTATATCTCACCGAGTTTTGAGATAGTGCACGGCGATCAGGTGTTTGTGTCGGGCAAATCCTCGGTTCAGGTCATGATATTTGAGACGGAGCAGCCCCGCAGCGATACGGAGGTGCTCTATATACCCGGGGAGAGCGGATCCTATACGGATATGGCTCTCAGGTACCGCTCCTATCTGCAGGATACCTACGGCCTCACCCCCATCAGCGAGGAGGGCCTGCCGGTCGTGATAGAGCTTATAGGGGCCGTGGATCATGTGACCCAGGTCGCGGGCATCCCCGCGAGCCGTCCTATGGTTTGTACAGACATATCGGAGGCGGAAGAGATAGTCGACGGACTCATCGCGGAGGACATAGGCAATATTAGCGTCAAATACACCGGAGTGCTTAACGGAGGCATCAGGCAGAAGAGCCTGCAGAGGCAGGACCTTCTGACGGATGTGGCTTCGGAGGAGGAACTCGGCGCGCTGTCAGAGAAGATAGCGGCATCGGGAGGCCGGCTGTATCTGGGTGCGTGGGCAATGCGTGTAAAGGATACTTCGGCGTTTGACGGTTTTAATGCGAACAGCGATGCCATCCGCAGTACGATCAGCGATGTGGTGGAGGCCGCCCCCTATAATAAGGTCACATACCGCCAGAAGACAGCGGAAAAATACTATATTCTCAACAGCCGCTCCCAGAGGGAGGCGCTCGCAGGACTGCGCGGATACGCTCTCGCTCTCGGGTTCGGAGGAGTCGCCGCAGAAGATATCGGAAGCGAACTTTCGTCTGATTTTAACAAGAACAGCCATACCACGAGAGCCGAGATGATGCGGATGCAGCAGGAGGAGCTGGCGGCCATGAGGGAGCAGGGACTCGGTGTCATGATCAATACCGGCAATGCCTATGCGGCTCCGTACGCGGATGTGATCCTGAACATGGATCTGACCGGCAGCAGCTATAATCTGACAAACCGACAGGTGCCTTTTTATCAGATCGCGCTTCACGGACTGGTCGCATACACCGGCCGTGCGGTCAATATGGCAGGAGATCACGAGACAAACATACTCAGAAGCATAGAGTACGGGGCAGGCATCAGCGCGGTATTTGCCGAGACAGATGCCGCCGACCTGCAGATGACGGGATATACCGAGTATTCCACGGCGCTCTATGACAGATGGAAGGATACCCTGACGCAGCTGTGCAGGGATCTCAATGAACAGCTCGGACATACCGCCTGCCTGTCCATAACGGGCCATGAGTATCTGAGCGATACTCTTACATGCACCACCTACGGGGACGGCACCAGGGTATATGTGAATTACGGATATGAAGAGGCGCTCTGCGACGGAGCGCATATAGCCGCCAGAGATTATCTGGTAATAAGGTGATACGATGCCAAAAGCGCAATACAGCTTAAAAAAAGGCCTCTCGCGCCGGCAGAAGAGGATGCTTACGGGATATATGTTCATCTCGCCTTTTCTGATCGGTTTCCTGTGTTTTATCCTCGGACCGATGATAACGACCGCCAGGATGAGCTTTTCGTCGGTCAGCATAGACGCGGCGAATTCCAGATTCGTTCTGGAACCCGTCGAGACCGCGAATTACCTCAGGGCGCTTACCGTGGACGCCAATTTCAATCGTCTTCTCACGGAGTCGCTGGAGGGAATGGCTCTGCAGGTGCCACTTGTCACCATCGTCAGCCTGTTCCTGGCGGTGATGCTTAACCGCGTATTTCCCGGACGCGGCGCGGTGAGAGCGATCTTTTTCCTGCCCGTTATACTGACGTCAGGCATCATCCTTAAGATGGAGACAGGCAATGCGATGCTGGCAAGCATGGAGGATGTGCAGAACGCTGCGGTATCGTCCACCAGCATTACGGGATATCTCGAGACGCTGCTTACGGGAGCCTTCGGTGAGGTGCCTCTCGTCCAGACCATTCTGTCGATGGTTAACAAGCTCTACGATATCGTAATTGCCTCCAGCATACAGACGGTCATATTCCTCTCCGGACTTCAGGCCATACCGGGCAGTCTCTACGAATCAGCAAAGATCGAGGGCTGCACGTCCTGGGAGACCTTCTGGAAAATCACGTTTCCCATGGTCAGCCCGCTGATCCTTGTGAACTGGATATACGGAATCGTGGACTATGCCATGAGATCCGACAACAAGCTGATAACCTATATCGAGACCTTCAGACAGGCGCTGGACTACGGCTTTGCTTCGGCTATGTCCCTGATCTACAGCCTGTCGGTAGTGCTGATAGTCGGCATTTCCTATCTTATTATCTCAAGGATGGTATACTACTATGACTAATAAGAACAGGGATAAACGATACTTTTTTACGAGGACCAAGGTGATACTTTTTAATATCGCCTTTGCGATGCTGATCGTATCGCTCTGCTTCATGATCCTTCAGCCGTTTATGAACAAGATCTCCCTCAGCTTTATGTCGCAGAACGACCTCGTCGACAGCACGGTGGTAAATATCCCCAGAAATCCGACCCTGGACAATTACAGCTTTGTATGGAAGCTTTTGGACTTCAATCACTCGCTTCCCTTTACAGCCATTCTGGCGCTGACAATGGGACTGCTGCAGACCGCTTCGAGCCTCCTGGTGGGATACGGCTTCGCCAGGTATGATTTCCCGCTCAAAAAGGTCTGGTTTGTCTGCGTCATCCTGATGATCATAGTGCCCACGCAGGCATATTCGATATCGCTGTATCTGGATTTCAGGTTCTTTGACATATTCGGGCTGATCAAGGCGCTTACGGGAAAGGCACTGAACCTGATAGGCACGCCCGTGCCGCTGATCCTGATGGCGCTCACGGCCACGGGGCTCAAGAACGGTCTGTATATTTATCTGTTCTATCAGTATTTCAGAGGAGTACCGCGTGATCTCGAGGAAGCGGCTTTCCTCGATGGCTGCGGTACGCTCAGGACTCTGTTCCGTGTTATGATACCGGATGCCGCGCCGCTGATCACGTCGTGCATGCTCTTTGCCTTTGTGTGGCAGTGGACGGACTACCAGTTTACAAATCTGCTTCTGGCCTCCGATAATTTCCTCGCCACACGTCTTAACGGCATCGATGCCCTGATCAGCGCGTCCGGCGGAGCTGCCCTGGCCAACTCCTCGGGTACGATGGTGATATACTCGGATACACTTACTGCGACCGCAACGCTGCTGATGCTGATACCGGTCGTGACGCTCTATATCATCGGGCAGAAGAAATTCGTGGAATCTCTTAACTTCAGCGGAGTTAAGATGTAAGTATATAAATGCAGAATGCATTCAGGAGGATAAACAGTCATGAAAAAAATCATCAGTGTTTTGTTGGCTGCGGCTATGGTGCTTGCGCTGGCTGCATGCGGAGGCGGCGATGCACCTGAGCAGACGACGCCTGTCCCCTCAGGAAGCGCCGGAAGCGAAGATACCGAGGCGCCCACGGAGAGCGGCAGGAGCATCGAGCGCATAGAAGATTTCGGCGGAGCCGAGATCGTCGTCGCGGACTGGTACTCGGAGGACGAAGAGAATACCGAGTTCTCCACGTCCTGGCAGGAGTTCGTATACGAGCACAACAAGAGCATCATGGAGAAGTACAACTTCACCTACAAAATCAAAAATATCGCCAAGACGGGTGATTACACCGAGCTCGTTCCGGCAAAGATCCTCTCGGGCGATACCGACGTGCAGATTTACTATTTCTTCCAGGGCTATATTCTTCCTTCGGTTTCGCAGAATCTGCTGTGGGATCTGAACGAGCTCGACAGCTTTGACCCCGCCGATGAGAAGTGGAGCAGGATTTCCATGGACACTTTCACCTTCGGAGACAAGCTCTATGCGGTGGATGTGGCTGCCACAGAGCCCCGTATCGGAATGTTCTATAACAAGCGGCTCCTGGAGGAGGCGGGTCTCGATCCCGAGCTTCCCTATGATCTCCAGAAAAACGGAGAGTGGACCTGGGAGAAATTCGATGAGATATGCGCAAAGGTTACAAAGGATACGAACAGCGACGGGATTACCGATATCTGGGCAGTATCCTCCACCTACGGCAATATGGCGGTATCAGCTGTATGGAGCAACGGAGCAGCCTTCGTATCAAAGGATGATAACGGCAGGTTTATTGACACCACCGGGACTACCGAGTTCCTGCAGGCTATGGAATGGCTGCAGAAGCTTGCCGAAAACGGCTGGTTCTATGCAAAGCCCGAGGGCGGCAGCGGCAACTACGCGCTGGAAGCCTTCCAGAACGGCACGCTGGCTTTCCTGCCTTATAACTACTGGCTGACAGACGACGTTTATATCAAGGAATGTGTAGATGACTGGGGCTGGGTATACTGCCCTTACGGACCCGGTGCGGACGGCGTGACCATGTCCGTACAGTGCAACGGCTTCGGTATCCCGGTAAGCGTGGATAAGGAAGAAGCGGAAAAGATCTTCCAGGCTTTCGATCTGATGACGGATCTTACCGCAAAGGGAGCGAATAACGACTGGAGCGTGGAAGGCGCAGACGAGTTTGAGGAGACCTACTGGCAGGAGGCGTGGGGCGATGTGATGAAGGATTCCCGCGCGGTCAACGAGACGCTGCAGAGCATGATCTTTGACGAGAATACCTGGAATCTTGACTACTACCGCATGATCCCCGGCTACAATGCCACAAATTACACGAGTGATATTATTAATCTTAAAAAGACCGCAAAAGAGAAGATAGAAGAGATGCGTCCCGCAAACGAAGCGGCTGTAAACGCGGCAAATGTTCTGATCGGGAACTGAGCCTGATGCGGGGGCCCGGAAGCCCGGGCCCCCACAGACGGAGCTTTTTACCGGGTTAGTTAATTTTTTTAAAAAACATTGATTGAAGACGTGTTTTGAGTTAATATAATATATTAATTTATCGCAATCCGATATATAAATATCAGGTAGAGTATAATGCTGGATATATACGTTTATAATATGGATAACGCCGACAGGGCCCGGATCGAGGAAACTCTCCGGAGCTTTTGCGGCGGTTTTGAAATAAAGAACGCAAAGGACGGCGCATCTGTTCTCCGGAATGCGGTAAAGGCTGGCCGGGACCGTGACCGGCTGGTCATGGCGGACACAGATGATGAAGCCGGAGAGGGACTGTCGTTTCTGGCTGAGATCAGGCGTGAGAACTGCAGCTTCAGGACAGTTGCCGTATCCGCCCGGAGATCTTTTGATCTGGCAAAACAGGTGATCGATCTGCAGCTGGACGGGCTGCTGAGCCTGCCGCCGGAGCCTGGAGAGCTTTCACTCCTGCTGGAGAGACTTTTTCCCCTGTCCTTCGGACTGGGCGGGGTCGACCAGTGTGCCGACCGGGAAAAGAATAACGAGCAGATCAAAAGAAATCTTATCAGAAAAGCCATAAATGTCATTGAGAGCAATCTCGACAGAGACCTGAGTCTGGAGTTTGTGGCGGAAAAAATCAATATCTCGTCGTGTTATCTGAGCTCCGTTTTTCACAGGATATCAGGGCGGAATTTTTCGAATTACGTCACGGATCTGCGGATGGACAGAGCCGTGGACCTGCTGCTTCATTCGGATTACAACGTCTCCGAGGTCGCAGCCAGGGTCGGGTACAACAACCCGCCTTACTTTTCCACCATATTTAAGAAAAAAACCGGACTGTCGCCCTCTCAGCTGAGAGGCTCGGGACAGGTATCGATAATGGACAGGAGAATATATGAGAACAGAAGAATGGATCAGCGACAGGAAAAAGTTTCACCCTGAATGGGAGGGACAGTGGAGCGTACCGGACGAGCTTCTCGATTTTGAAGAGAAGAAGCGCGCTTTCGCGGATCCCTCAGGCAGACTTATGTCCTGCGCACACAGAGGCGATCGCAACGTCATATATCCGGAGAATACGCTCGAAGGTTATGAGAGCGTCATCAGAGCCGGAGCTGATATGCTGGAGATCGACCTTCACACCACTGCGGACGGTGAGATCGTGATCATGCACGATGATACGCTCACCAGAATGACCGATCTGCCGATGCGCAGACAGGCCGGGGAGAACTGGATGCCTGAGAGCGATGAGATAAGGGACTGGACTCTGGAGCAGATAAAAAGACTCCGCATCGTGAAGAACAGAAATCTGATCACTCCTTTTGCGGTGCCGACTCTCCGTGAGGTCTTCAGACTTGCAAAGGGCCGCGTCTTTGTGACACTGGACAAGATCCACTGCTTTGACTGGGATGACGTGGAGCGGATCATCGAAGAAGAAGACGTCCTGGAGGAAGTCCTGATCCCGTACAATTACGAGCTGGAACGCGTGCGCACCATTATGGAATCCCAGACCGCAAAGACCGGCAGACACAGTCCGTTCTTCGCCGCCGTGGGACTGGACGGCGGCATCATGAGTCCCGAACTCATAGCACGGGTCCCCGGCTATCTGAGAGAGCATGACATGCCTATGGCGCTCCGGGGCGGCGAATACCTGCCTGAGGAGAGAGAGGCGCTGGAGGATGCAGTCGCCGGGACCAGAGGCAGATGCCGCTTTTATGCCGAGACCCTGCGCAGGGAGCATGACAATGAAGCCTGCTGGCAGGACATGCTTGATTACGGATACAATATCATCATGGGCAACAAGCCCTATGAATTCATTAAATTCCTGTGCCGCGTACACGGCTATGACTTCAGCTGGAGGGTATGACATTGAAAAAGCTTATTTCTCTTTTTGTGATAACGATGATGGTTTTTGCTGCTGCCTGTTCGGACGGAGAGCCCGTGCAGACGGATACCGCTTCTCCGTCGGAAAGCGCTGCTCCGACTGAGACTCAGACGGAGGCGGAAGTCAGGGATTACTACACCGCGGACGACTATCTGGCTGACCCTTCACTCTTTGTGCCCGCATGGGAGGGTGAGTTCGAGGTCCCTGCAGCCATGCTGGATTTTGAGGAAAAATGGAACAGCTTTCTTCAGACCGACGGCAGGATGATGACCGTCGGACACAGAGGAGAACGCAATATATACTATCCCGAGAATTCCCTGGAAGCGGTCATGAGCGTGATCGCCGCCGGAGTGGATGCCGTCGAGCTGGATGTCCACAAGACCCGCGACAACGTCGTGGTCATCATGCACGATACCGATCTGCTGGGGACCACTAATCTGGCGCTTAAACGTCTGGAGGGAGAGGACGACGGCCTTCCGGAAAGCAACAGCATCCGTGACTGGACGCTGGAGGAACTCAGACAGCTCCGTCTGACAAAGGGCAACGGCGGCGAGGAGACTCCGTACGTCATCCCCACCCTTGAGGACGCCATCAAGGTCTGCAGGGACAGATGCTTTATCATGCTCGATGACAAGAAAAACGAGCTTGACTGGAACATGGACGTATTTACGCTGCTGAGGGCCAACGATGCCTACCGTACCGTGCTCCCGATCTACAATTACGGTTCACGCGCCGGCTTTGACGTACTGAAGCTTATATGCAAAACTCTCGCAAATAATAACGGCAGCGGGATCGCGCCCTATCTGCTCAGGACCAAATCCACTGCCGAGGACCTTGCGGATTCTGCTTCAAAGATCGCGGAGTTCGAACTCTTCCCGGGCCTGAGGTGCGGGGAGTACGATGAGACAAACAAGGATATCTTTAAAGATTATATCGGAAAATACAGGATCTACGTCGAGACGCTTTCATCGCCGAACGACAATGCCGGGACCTGGCAGAAGATCGATTCGGACGGCTTTAATTTCGTGATGAGCAACAACCATACATATGACCTTATAAGATATGTCGCAGAGACGTATTTCGGCTGACTGTGAGGGACGAAAATGGCTAACAATTCCGAAGAAAACAAGAAAAAGAAAAAACTGCTTATCTGGATACTTCTGGCGCTGCTGGTGATCGCCGCGGCGGCAGCGGTCACATTTGCGGTGCTAGGCGGAAGGAACGGAGGGGATACGCAAGTCTCCACGTCGGAGGATGTCACGCAGCCCTCAGAGAAGCCTTCGCATTCCTCTGCGGATACCAAACCCGCTCCCGTGTCGACTCCATATCTACTCTGGGATATGGAAGCACTTCCCGATGACCTTATCGCTGCGGGCATGGCCTATGCCAACAGCAATGAGAACATCTTCGGCAACGTCCAGGTCCGCGGAGTCGACGGCAAGGGCATTAACGGCTCCAGAGCGCTGGGCTTCTTCCAGATCGGCGCCTACTCCGGCGGCGATATGTTCATGATCAGCGCGAAGGCCATAAACAAGGAAGCCACGAACTGGGAGAATTCCGAGATGCTGTGGTTCTGGGTCAACGGAACCGACCTGAACAGCCCCAGCAGGCTTGACATCATGATAAACGGTCACTACCTCCCCGTGGGTGAGACCTACTATACTATAGATGAGAACGGACAGTGCGCGGTGGCCGGACAGCTCCTCGTGGGCTGGGGCAATACCGAGACCCGCGCCCGTCTGCGCCTCAATCCGGGATACGAGGGCTGGATAGGTCTGCCGCTGGAGATATTCGAGAACCCCTCGGTCTTCACCAGCATCCAGTTCCATATCGGCAACTCCACCATTCTTCCCGGAAATACTCTCTATCTTGACGAGTTTTATCTTACGGATCTCTATGAGGTCCCTGATCTGCCTCTGGAAACTCTGCTCTACAGCAGCATAGAGCAGGCCGAAGTGCCGGCTCTGATCTGGGATATGGAGGAACTTCCCGCAGATCTCGTCGAGTCGGGTGACGCATCGAACAAGGCCGCCACTCTCGAAACAGCCAGGATAGCCACGTCGCTGACATCCGCCGCTGGCAAAGGCTTTAGGGGAAGCGCGGCACTGGCCTGGAAGCAGACAGATACTTTTGACAATCAGAATGATTATACAGTGATCACGAAGAACCTCAAAGGCTTTGTGCAGGGCTGGGCAAATGCCGAGATGCTCTGGTTCTGGGTAAACGCCGCGGATCTGACAGCCGACGGCATGATCGATATCAGGATCAATAATAACTATATGCCCATAGGTGAATCCTGGTATACGATAAACAGCTCCGGCAAGGCTGTCCGTGCCGGCTCGATCCCCAAGGGCTATTCGACGACGACCACGATAGGCCGTATTCCCGTGAAGGCAGGCTTCCAGGGCTGGATCGGTGTCGAGACCGCCATCTTTAAGGAGACCAAATGCGTCAGCTCTTTCAAGCTGCATTTCTACAAGAATATCAACAAGGGAGACAAGGTCTACTTTGACGAATTCTGGCTTACAAAGAAGGGCCAGACTCCGGAATACTCCGCGTCGGACCTTAACTTCCGCACTCTCAGACTCGTCGGCTCGTCGGCTGAGATCTGGAAGATGAGCGAGCTTTATTCAAAGCCCACCGATGCAGACTGGGCCTGGCTCGACAAGGGAAACACAAAGATCACTTCTCTGGTCAGAGGTGCTGCAGGTACCGGTTACAGGGATCTGTATTCGCTCGGTTACAGGGCAAATATGACCGACGCAGAGAGCAAGGCCGCGGGCGGCGGACACGAGTATTACAATATCAGAGTCAGGGCGGCGGACGACGTCTCGCTCTACCGCTATACCTGGAACAATCCGGAAAACAAGGTGCTCTGGTTCTATATGAACGCCTCCGAGGTGACTGCCCAGAATCTCTACAGCGATATCCGCATCAACGGCAACAAGCTTGTGAGCGGATCGCATTACTATACGCTGTCCAAGGCTTCATCCGGCAGGGTCAGCATCAGAGATATGGGAGAGCTTACTACACAGACAGGTATGGAATACGCACGCCTGCATGTGGAAGCGGGCTTTGAAGGCTGGATAGGCATCCCCATGTCCGCCTGGTCCAATCCCATAACCATCCGCGAGTTCGGCTTCCGTATACTCAGGGCTCTTCAGAAGGATCAGACGGTATATCTCAGTGATTTCTGGATCTGCAACAAGGGCGTGGCTCCGGATATCGATGCTTCCGCGCTTCCTGCGCCTCTGGGTGATGGCGCGGCTCTGCTGTGGAATGTGGACAAAGCTGCTGCCGCAGCGGGCAAAGACGTGGCGACGATCATTGCAGATGATACAAAGAATTCCGCAAGCTCGGCCATCGATACCGCCCATGCTTTCGGAGGATCCGGCAAAGCCGTCAGATACAGTCTGAACGAGGCTGTAAACGGCCAGAGCGAGAATGTGAAGATCCGCGCTTCTGAGCTTAAGAACGACGGTTTTGACAATACGGTCGTTATGTCCGATACGGACATCCTCTGGTTCTGGATGTACAGCGATACTTCCTGTGAACAGCTCCTTCACATGGAGTTCAACGGCAAGTTCCTGAAGGAGGGCAGCAGCCTCTATATCATCGGGGATAACGGCGGCAGGCCCGACGCAAAGGAGATCCCGTGGGAGGCGAACGCGCAGACCACGGTGGAGAATCCTACGGTGGTCCCGAGCGCCTTCTCATCAAACAATACCTACGCTCGCATCAAGCTGCCCATCGGCTGGTCGGGCTTTGTTGGCGTTCCCGTGAGCGCTTTCTCCGCGAACAGCAAGGGCGAGGATACCACATCGCCCGCCGGGACCAGACCCAGCGAAATCACCTTCAGGCTCTATAATAACCAGAAGGCTCCGAGTGTGGGCGATTCGGTTTACTTTGACGAATTCTGGCTCTCGTCGGGGGACGCTCTGCCGGATCTGACCGACAGCGAGCTGCTCTATAGATATACCGCTCCTGCGGTCACCGACGGTATGGTGCTCGATTTCGAGAGAGGCTGGAAGGAAAATGCCCAGCTTGACGAGAAGCAGACCAAGCCCGGACGCACGAGATACTGGGGTTATACCGTATGGTCGAGCGGACGCAAGATTGAAAACGTTACCTTTACGGACGCGAAGAGCGAAGGTCTTGACTCCGGCGTCAGCGGGACCGTGCTCAGGTGGGAGATCCAGGATACCTGGGTAGGCGTCGGCGACGGCAATATAACAGGACTGAACAAATGCGCGGGCGGTTTTGTCTACCTTAACCTTAACAAACAGTGGAACGCGCTCCATGACCTGACGGGCTATCAGGCCTATACCGCGTACATAGATGCTTCAAAGGCCGAGAACTCTCTGGAGATCGAACTCAGGCTTATAGAAGACGATCCCAACGGGATCGGACAGCAGTGGCAGACCTATGGGCCTACCGGAGCTCTGTCCAATATCACATATTATCTCGAGACTCCAGGCGGACAGTGGAAGAGCACGGGTTCCTTCCAGGGCAGGGCGATCGTTCCAGCAGGCTATACCGGCAGACTCCTGGTGGAGTTTGACGACATGGTCCATATTTCCGAAAAGGACGCCTCATCCACGGGTCTCTACGGAAGCGACGAGGAGCTGCAGCGACAGCTCGTGACGCATCTCGGAATCAGCATCCGCGGTACAAAGGGAGACGTGGCTTACGTCGACAATATGGCGGTGCTTGCCGAAAAGGTCAGCACGGCGGAGCGCGGATTCAGACTTTCGTCGCTCTACGGAGACAATATGATCTTCCAGCAGAACGAGCCTTTCGCCTTGCAGGGCTTCGGCAAGGCGGGCGAGAGTGTCAGCGCCAGCCTGCTTGACGGTCAGACCGCGGTGAGAAGCGGTTCTGCCACGGTCGCTTCGGACGGCACCTGGAAGATCCTCATGGATCCTGTCGCTGGCTCCTACACGCAGTACGCCGTCAAAGTCTCGTCCGCGTCCGGCAGTGACGAGATAAAGGGCGTAGTCTTCGGAGAGGTATTTTTCACCGGAGGACAGTCGAACATGCAGCTGCGTGTTCATGAGTGCCGGGGCATGCAGGAACTTTTCGCCGGAAACTGGAAGAACAGCAATATCAGGATCTACCGTCAGCAGACCGTGGGCGACATAGCCTTAAGAGAGCTCGGCAGGAGCGATCCGGATGAGCCTTACGGAGCCTGGGGAACGGGCAGTGACTGGACCGACGTCTATGCCTGCACCGCGATCGGATATTACTTTGCCGCAAAGCTGCAGAGCATGATAGATATGCCTGTCGGCGTGATCAACAGCGCCGTGGGCGGCACCGGCATCACAAGCTGGATCGATCCGGACGTGGTTTCGGAGGGCAGATACAGCGCTCTCTCCGGACTGATCGACAGCCTGGGCTACAGACAGGAATCCTCCGGAGCGCTCAATTATCTGGGCAATTACTTCCTGACCAGAGTGGCTCCTTTTGACGGATACAAGGTCGCGGGCATTCTCTGGTATCAGGGCGAGCATGACAGGGCCAACGCCGATCTCCAGACCGAGGGCATCATGGCCGTCGACGAATCCTGGTCCGCGGTCCTGCGTGCGGATGAGAGCGATACGAGGCTGCTGCCGTTCGTATCCATGCAGGTGGCACCTTATGCCACCATGGAGAGCGATGCGGCTCTGACGCTCCATTACAATCTTAACAGCAGGATCGCGGAAGGCACCGCTGCCATAGCCGCGGCGGGCACTCCTGCCGTGACCGTACCTACATATGACTTTGACGTCATAGTCGATAATATCCATCCCACCAACAAGGCCGAGGTGGGAGAGAGGATAGCACGCAGTGTCCGCGCTATGCTTTATGACACTTCGCTTACATTCTCGGGCCCTGCAGTGGAGAGCGCCGAGTATGTGGCAGCGGACAATAAGATCGTCATAAAGTTTACGAACGTGGGTACCGGGCTCGTATACAGACTGCCTGGCAGCAGGACCTTTGACTCCGACGCGAATGCGTCCATCCTTCCGGATGACGCCGGCGCGGACAAACTGAACGGCTTTACCGTGTGGACGGGTCTTTCGTTCGTGAATGCCGAGGCAAAGATAGTTTCCGCAGATACTGTGGAGCTGACGCTCCCCGAGAGCAGCGCGGGAGCTGCGGGCATCTACTACGGATACGGTGAGCGCATACTGGTTGCGGATCTGTACAATACCGACGAAAACGGATACAGCTATCCTGCCCTTCCTTTCTTCCATGAACTGAGCGGAGCGGTGATACCCGACCATCAGATCAGGATCTGGGACGGCGGAGATGCGGCCGGTATCGCATCCGGCACTGCGGCCGGGGCGGTGACGGATAACACGTCCAGATCGACTGTTTCCGGTACGGTCAAAGACGGAGCGGGCATACCCGATACGGACGGAAATCCGACTAAGGCCATGGCTTATACTCTGACACGCGTCGTTACCTCCGGAAGCAACGCTCAGGCAAATACCCTGACCGTCAATCTGAACGAGAGCATCGGTGCGAACGGCGGGATCACGCCCGCGGCGGGAGATATCCTCTGGTTCTGGGTGGATGCGTCCATAAGCGGGCCTCAGACCCTGTTTGTATATCCGAACGGACTTCAGACGACACTGGATAGCTTCTATACCATACGCAATTCGAACGGGACTCCGGAGATCAGGACCGTGGCAAAGGGCTCTGCCTTCTACGGTATAGGCCTCGAAGATCACGGCAATTCCGGCTGGCAAAGATTTACTCTGGAGCCCGGAGCTTCCGGCTGGATCGGTATCCCTCTGGACAGAATATCCGGCGCGGTCGGATCACAGCTCTCCAGTCTGCAGATCTTTACACGCTCCTACAGCCCGCTCAGGCAGGCTGACGGAGACGAGGTATATTTTGACGAGTTTAATGTCACCTCGGGCGGACTTATGCCTGATCTGACCGACAGCCAGCTGCTCTATACCCACTATGTGGTCACCGCATACAACAAGCGGGTCTGGGATATCGATTCCCTCGGTGCCGGCGCGGTCCTTCCCTCCGCGGACAACATGCCTAACAGAGGCTCCATGAACTTCTCCATAGAGCAAAAGGGCATCCTCGGTTCGGACGCCTTTGCCATGACGGTAGCGGAGACCAGTACGAATGCCGGCATCATCAACGGCACTCTGAACAAAGAAAACTGGACTTCCTCCGGCGTTACCGGCTTTACCGCTTCCAGGGCGGTCCAGGATGACGATATATTCTGGGTATGGCTGGACAATGAGCTGGGAACCGACGAATACGTGGTAGTGGAGTTTGATAACGCAGGAGTAAATATCGGCGGAACACCTACCGCCGTGGACCGCTCCAACGTGCTCTATACCATCACCTCGGGCAGCGGCACCGCGCCTTCAAAGAAGGCCATAGCTCCCGGCGAGACCGTGGGAAGCTTCACGAACGATAATTCCTCCACCAGAGGAGCGATCAAAGTGGAAAACGGCGGATACGGCTGGATAGGCATTCCTCTCGGTGACATAAGCGGTATGTCCGGTAAGGTCGTGGACGGCTTCAGACTCTATGTGAGAAGCATTTCGGGCGATTCCAACGGCACCGTGGGTGGCAGCCTGTATTTCGACGAATTCTGGATCACGGACGGATCGCTGCCGGAGCTCTCGGACGAGGCGCTGCTCTTCTCCAGAAGCGAGCAGCAGGCTTCGGCGGCTTACCGCGAGAGGATCTGGGCGCTGGACGATCTGACCGGCACCGTAGTCTATCCCGCGCTGGATACCACGAGGAACCGCGGAAGCGTTGAGCTTTCACTGAGTCCCGCCGGTATCGGCGGTTCGGCTGCCTTTACGATGACCGTCACCGCAGCAAGCACAAACTCGGGTATCATCAACGGTACAAAGAACGCCGAGAACTGGGTGACTTCAGGAGTCAGCGAATTCGTTTCATCAAGAGCTGTCAGCGAGGGAGATGTCTTCTGGTTCTGGGTGGACAACGAGCTCGGAGAGGATGAGTATGTCATAGCAGAATTTACCGGCGGAAGTGCAAAGATAGGCGGCACTGCCACAGCGGTGAACAGGACGAACGTCCTCTATACCATAGTAAAGGACGGAAGCGGAAATGCGGCTATAGCAGTTCTGGCTCCCGGCAGCACTGTCGGAAGTATCACGAACGACAATTCGAGCACGAGAGCCGCGATAAAGGTATCCGATGGCGGATACGGCTGGATAGGCATCCCGCTCTCTGATATCAGCGGTATGACCGGGAATACTCTCGACGGAATCAGACTCTACGTCAGGAGCATTACCGGAAACGATAACGGTACCGTGGGAAGCAGCATTTACTTTGACGAGTTCTGGGTGACTTCGGCAGGAGAGATGCCGGAGCTCACCGACGATCAGCTTCTCTATACCAAATAACGCCGGTGACGGCAGACAGAATGCATGGAGGCATATATGAAGAAGATCAAAAGACTGACGGCAGTTATCATTAGTCTGGCAATGGTCCTCGGGTACGCCCCGCAGACCGCTCATGCGGCTTATATCAACACGCTGTGGGATCTGGAGAGTGAGACGGCGGGGGAGGCTCCGTCGTCGGTCACTCGTCCTTCCACGCAGACAGACAGAGGAACTGTAACCTACTCTGTTACCGAAGACGGCGGTCTGGGAGACAGTAAGGCTCTCTGCTACGCGGTAGGTTCACCCGCGACAAACAGCAATTTTCAGACCCATACCATGAGGGTGGCGGGAGGAGATATTCCCGGATATGCGCTCGCGGAGAACGACATCTTCTGGTTCTATCTGCAATCCCAGACGGACGTGAACTACCGTCTGCTGGCTCAGTTCAGGGTCGCAGGCTCCACGGTGAATTTCACGGCGACGACCATATATACACTGGAGAGCGACGGGACAAAGACCGCGATAGACCGCGTTAACAGCGCGGCCGTCGCGGATGACGGTTTGGCTCTCGAAAACCATGCGTCAAACGGTTCCATATCCGGTATCGTGGTCGGCAGGGACTTTGAAGGCTGGGTGGGCATCCCGATCGTTTCGACCGATACGGGTCTGATCGGCAAAGCCCTTCAGGCGGTGGACTTTTTCGTTAGAAAGTCCGGACAGTACTCCGCGGCAGTCGGAGCCGGATCCAGGCTCCTGTTCGACAGCTTTACGGTCACATCTTCGGGACTTGCCCCGACAGATACTATCAAGGAAGTCTCGTCCATAGAGTGGATCACCAGGCCGTCCAGGGTCACTTACAGCGTGGGAGAAGCGCTGGATCTGACCGGCGGCTCCATTAAGGTGAATTACACTGACGGGACGAGCGAGAACATGGGACTGACGGCAGGTATGATCTCTGGCTTCAGTCCGGTCAGCGCCTCTGCTCAGACTCTGACTGTCTCATATGAGGGCAAGACTCTCAGCTACGACATCGAGGTCACTGCGGTCGGAACATACAGAGCGCTCATTTGGGATCCGGACGTGCAGACTTCGGATTTCGTTTTCCCCGGAAATGACCGTGATTCCGGCGCGAGCAATGTCGGCAATCGCGGCCGCATGGACTTTTCCGTCGCAAATAACGGTATCGGAGGGTCCGCGGCATTCGTCATGACGGTTGCGGAGGCCAGTACCAATGCAGGCATACTGAACGGTACTCTTAATAAGGAAAATTGGAAAACTGCAGGGGTGACGGGCTTTGAAGCGCCTCATGCCGCCGTTTCCGACGATATATTCTGGTTCTGGGCAGATAATGAAATGGGACAGGATGAGTTCATCGTCATTGAATTCTTCAGCGGCGGATCGAACTACGGTACTGCCACAGCCACTAACCGCACAAACGTCCTCTATACCGTTTCCGACGGGCAGATAGTCACTCTCGCCCCCGGAAGCAGCATCGGTGGCTTTACGAATTACAATACCACAACAAGAGGCGCACTGCTCGCTGCCGACAAGGCCAGCGGCTGGATCGGAATACCCCTGTATGACATCGACGACCTCAGGGACAATACCGTCGAAGGCTTCAGGATCTATACCAGAAGCTATGATCCCGCAAACAACTCTCTGGCCACTAACGGCACCGTGGGCAGTTATATCGCCTTTGACGAGTTCTGGGTGTGTTCCCTGGGCCTTATGCCCGACCGGAATGCCGTAAAGGTATCCGGCATAGAGCTGTATTCTGCTCCGGACAAGCTGGTATATGAGGCAGGAGAGGCGCTGGATCTGACCGGAGGAGCCATTACCGTCACGAACGGCAGCGGACAGGTCCGTATCCCCATGACAGCGGAAATGATCAGCGGATATGAGCCTTTTACCGCCGGAGAGCAGACCGTGACCGTCAGTTACGAAGACTTCTCGGTCAGCTTTACCGTCACGGTAAATGCTGCCGCCGGAGAATACAGGCATCTGCTTTGGGATATCGATGCTCTCGGGAGCGACGCGGTACTGCCAGACAGGGATTCAAATTCGAAGAGAGGCGCGGTCAGTCTGGAGCTGACCGACAAGGGGCTGGCCGGATCTGCCGCGCTGGCCATGACGGTTAATACTACGAGCAGCGACGCCGGAATACTGAACGGTATCGCCAGAAACTGGAGCGGGGTATCGGGCTTTGCCGCTCCCAGGGCAGTCAGAAGCTCCGATATATTCTGGCTGTGGATAGACAACGCTTTCTCGTCCGATCAGTATCTGCACGTGGAGTTTTCCACGGAGACAAGCGTCAACGCGGCTCTTGAAAAGGGCGCCGGACGCACCGGCACGCTTTATACCATTACCGATCAGGACGGCAAAGCCGTCAGGACCGCCATTCCTGCGGGAGAGAGCCTCGGAGGCATTACCAACGACCGCTCCGACCGCGGAGTGATCAGACTTTCGGCTGGGACCTCCGGCTGGGTAGGCATACCTCTCGGAGACGTGATCTGGGGAGAGACCATCAGCGGACTGCGCATATATATGAGGTCTCTGGAAGGAGCCGCGAACGGCGTGGTCGGAGAGAGCGTGTATCTCGACGGCTTCTGGGTGACAGACGGCTCGCTTCCGGATCTGGCCGACGATGTACTGCTGAACGCGCCTGCCGAGGATCCCGTGGATGAGGTGCTGGCCGCGATGAAGGTGGGCTCTGAACTTCAGACAGAGTATCTGCTCAGACTCAGGAATGCACCTGCAGAGGGCGACCGCGTCGTGATGCGTGCGAGACTCGGAGAGGGCGAGGAGCAGGAGATCGACGGCGTCCTTCTGACCGAGGGAGAGCTTGCCGGATACTATTCATTTAACTTTGATCATATCTATCAGCAGCAGATGACAGACGTCATCTCGGGAGCTGTGATGCTGATCCGCGCGGATGCTTCGGAGGAGACGCTGTACGAACTGAAGGCGGAGGACGGTCACAGCATAGCAGACTACTGCACCGCACTCGTTACCGCGGACCCCTCAAATACGCAGCTGGTCACATTCCTCGCGGATATGCTGAGGTTCGGCGCCGAGACGCAGCGCTATGCCGGATACAGGACGGATGCGCCCGCAGACAGTGCGAAATGGGTCAGTGAAAATGTCAAAACATACAGTTTCGAAGAACCTCCCGAGATAGTTACACGCTTTGCTTCGGGTCCCGACAGGATCCTCGGCGGCAATCTCGTGATAGCTGAAAAGCTCAGACTTCAGGTCAGAGCTTCCATACCCGATACCGACGGCGTATCGGTCGTGATCAGTGACGGAAACTCGTCCAGGACACTGCCGCTGACGGATACTTCGATAGTCAGCCTCGGTGAGGATCTGTACGACGTGATCATCGACAGGCTCATGCCTCATCATTACGGCACATACTACGACGTCAGCCTTGTCAGGGACGGCAGCGCGATCAGCAGCGTGCGCTACGGCGTATATACCTATCTCTTCAGAAAACAGGCGGATGCTGCTCTGGCAGACATAGTCGCCGCGATCAACGACTATTCACATGCCGCGGCGGAATATGTGGCGGGAACCGGCAGCGGGCAGGCTCAGGCAGCGGACAATACTCTGCTGGCAGATACGGATTCGGCTTCGGTATGGGAGACGGATCAGTCCGCTTTTGCAGGAAAGGACCTGATCTCGCTCGGATATATAGAAAAGACAGATGATGCGGCTGCAAACGATATCAAAGTCCGCATGACGGAGCACAAGGGCTATGCGGATGGCATCGGTCTGGGCTATACGCTGCTTGAGTCCGGCAACACGACTTCAGCAAAGATTCTGCTCAAGGCAGAGAACCTGATGGGAAGCGGCTTCGCTTCATTCAAGCCTTCGTCGGAGGATGATCTGATCTGGTTCTATGTTAATGCTGACGATATGACCAGCGATCAGAGACTTGATATTAAGCTCAATGGCGTCGCGCTTAAGCTCGGAGCGTCCGTCTATACGGTCACCGGAGAACCGGGCGCCGCTGCGGTGACAGAGATACCTTATGACCAGACCGCGGGAGCCCCGGCAGCGGGGGTCGCCCCGGTCGCGAACGCAGGTACGGCCACATATACCAGGATCAAGGTTGAGGACGGCTTTGCGGGCTGGGTAGGCCTGAGAGCAGGAGATTTTACCAGAGGCGGCAGCATCACCGCATCGACCGATATATCGGAGATCTCGATACAGCTGTATCAGCACGGAAGCCAGGACACCGGCAAGAAGCAGGTCGGCTCGACGATGTACTTCAGCGCTTTCAGGACAGCGAAGAGCGGCTGCCTGCCTGTGCTCGATGCTTCTGAAAACGTGCTGTACAGACCGGATCACTCCTTCGGCGTGGACGCGGTGCTCTCCGACGCGTCGCTCTTTATCCCGAAGTGGTATACGGGAGACGATCCTGCTGAACTTTGGGCTGCGGCTGATGCCAACTGGCAGCATGTACAGGAAAAGGCGGCAGTCCTTAACGATTTCGACAGGAACCTGCTTTCGATGGCACACAGAGGGGACCGCTGGGAGGCATACTACCCGGAGAACTCTCTGGAAAGCGTCATGTCTGTCATCCTTTACGGCGCTGATGCCGTGGAGGTGGATCTGCGCGCCACATCCGACGGCGTGATAGTCCTGATGCACGATGCGACGCTGAGCCGTACGACGAATGTCGAGGAGTACCGCGCAGCGCATCCCGGCGAGGTTCCGGATTCCGATGAGATCAGTGCCTGGACCTTCGAGCAGCTTCAGCTTCTGAATCTGAAATACTATGACGGTCACAGCGGGCTTAGAGGCAAGGTGTCGCCATACAGGATTCCGACCCTTGCGGAAGTGCTCAAGGCGGCCGCGGGAAGGGCGTATATCACTCTGGATGCCAACGGCGTAGCCTGGATGAAGATCAGATCTCTGATCAGCAGCATACCGGAAGCTGCGGACAGCGCTCTGCTTCCTTACGGATACAATATCTACAATTCGCTTTCGACCTATGAGGCTTACCTGACGAACATAGGTATTCATTTTGTCGAAGCAAATTCAAACAATATCGACCAGCTCTACGACAGGCTTGCAGCGATTGAGGAACTGGGCGTATCGCCTGTCATCAGGCCTTCGCTCTACTATGAGACCGTCATACCCGACGAGATCCTGACGGAGGTCGAGGGTCTGGCCGGAGCTTATCACATCTACGGTGAAAAGCTCGGCGGCGCCGTCGGAATGGGTCTGGAGGATACCGACGCGGCTTATGCCTATATGAAGTCAATGGTCGAAAAGGGCTACTCAATACTGATGACGGAGAATACCTACAGGCTTATCGACTTTGTCAGAGACTGGAACGCGGGTATTGATCCGACCTATCATCCCGCTGTGACCGTTCTTGATTTTGAAAACGGATGGAAGGGCGCCTCACTGCCTCTGGGCAGTTCGCCCTCGGCTGACAGCGGTGGATACGGATTCCTGGCGCAAAGCGGCGGCAAGTCCATCGAGACGGTCAGCTTTGCGGATGCGAAGGATGAATCACTGAACAGCGATGCGGACGGTACGGTCCTTAAATGGCAGATCGACGAGACCTGGGTAGGGTCGGGAGACGGTTCCGTCGCCGGCCTGACTAAGTGTTCGGGAGCCTTTGCATATCTCAATACGGCAAAACAGAGCCTGGCAAAGCGCGATCTGTCGTCATATGAAGCCTTTACCGCCTATGTCGATGCTTCACATGCGTTCAATTCGGCAGAGATAGAGCTTCGGCTCATCGAAAAGCAGAACGGAAGCTTCGTGACCTGGGACGGTCATTCGTCAAAGGGCGGCACCGGCGCTATCACGGTATCCGAGTATTATATCCAGGACAGCACCGGAGCCTGGCAGCCCGGAGGCATGTTCCAGGGCAGGATCATCGTGCCCGCCGGTTATACGGGCAGTATACTTCTGGAATTTGATCAGATGGCCACGTCTGCTTCGGGGATTACTTCCATGAGCAGAAGCGAAGTGGACTATATCGCCATAGGAATCCGCGGAACAGCGGGTGATACGGTCTATGTGGACGATCTGGGAGCAGTCGCGGAGAAGGTCAGCGAGAACTGCAGGCAGTCCTTCAGACTGACCTCGCTCTTCGGAGACGGAATGATCTTTCAGCAGAACAGCCCCGTGTGCATAAAGGGCTATGGCATCCCCGGCAGGAACGTGACGGTGGATCTCATCAATAATGATTCCTCTGCTTCTGTCGGACAGGCTTCAGCGACTGTTTCGGCAGACGGCACATGGAGCGTGCTTCTGGATCCGGTGAGTGGATCTTACACATCCTATACGCTTACAGCTTCCTGCGGTGATGAGACAAAGACTGTCAAAAACGTGGTCTTCGGAGAAGTCTGGATCACCGGCGGACAGTCAAATATGCAGCTTCGCGTCCAGGAGACGGACGGATGGAGCGCCCTCTATGCCGGTGACTGGAAGAATTCAAATATCCGTATCTACCGGCAGCAGACAGCCGGAGCCACTGTGCTCGCGGGCGGGATCCCGACCGAGCCCTACGGAGCATGGGGCACCGGAGAGTCCTGGACAGACGTATACGCGTGCAGCTCGATAGGCTATTACTGGGCCGTGCGGATGCAGGAGAAGCTGGGAGTGCCCGTCGGCATAGTAAACAGCGCAGTGGGCGGTACCAGCATCAGCGTCTGGGTGGACAACGCAGTCGCGGACGAAGAAAA
Organism: Lachnospiraceae bacterium; assembly: GCA_017445585.1. Classification (GTDB taxonomy): domain Bacteria; phylum Bacillota; class Clostridia; order Lachnospirales; family Lachnospiraceae; genus UBA3774. The sequence continues at coordinate 9,484 of JAFSTX010000038.1, read as the reverse complement.
GTATTCCGACTATAAGGCGCTGCTTAATTCGCTGGGATACTATACGAATACAGGCACGCTGGTATATGCAGGCAACTATTTTGACACCAGAATCGCTCCTTTTGCCGGATATGAAGCAAAGGGCATCCTCTGGTATCAGGGAGAGCATGACAGGGGAGACGCTCAGATCCAGGAGATCGGAATCGCGCCTCTCGTGGACAGCTGGTCCAGAGTGTTCAACAGCGACGGCAGAGAGAAGCTGATGCCCATAGTGGCCATGCAGGTCGCTCCGTATGCCACGCTTACCAGCGATGCCTCCATGTCGTTCCACTATAATTTGAATTCAAAGATCCGCACCGGACTGGAAATGCTGAAGGCTGCCGGCGGAAGCGGAGCGGCTGTTCCCACATACGATTTCAACGTGATTGTGGACAATATCCATCCCACGAACAAGCAGGAGGTCGCCCTGCGTGCCGCGCTCACCGCGATGCAGCTCGTCTATGACAGCACGGCCAACGGCAGCGGACCCAGGGTGTCGTCTGTTTCGTATGACGAAGAGCACGGCAAAGTGACGCTGACCTTTGATCAGGCAGGAGACGGACTGGTGAGAACAAATGTAGGCACCAGAGGTTTTGACAATGCGGCGGATTCGGCTCTGCTCCCCGCTGATTACAATGCGGACAGCCTGAACGGCTTTGCCGTATGGGACGGTCTGCAGATCGTCTCCGCGGCGGCAGACATTACGGGAAGCGATGAAGTCACCGTGACCGTGCCCGAAGGCTGCACGAATGTGATAGGAGTCTGTTACGGAAACCTTAACGGGATCCTTTCCGCAAACCTGTACAACAGTAAGGCAGGATACAGTTATCCGGCGCTTCCTTTCCTCGCCGAGATAGAAGGCGCATCGATCGGCTCTCACAGCGTCAGACTGTGGGACGGCGGAGATGCAAAGGGAGTCGCGGACGGTACAGCGGTAGGAGATGTCAGCGTGACGGCCGGAAGGACCGGAGTCAGCTCTACAGTAAAGAACGGCAAGGGTCTCCCGGATGAGCACGGTACTTCCACAAAGGCCTGGGCCTACACACTGACGAACGTCGTGACGAGCGGAAGCAACGTGCAGGCGAATACAGCCACCTTTAATGCCGGAGCGAACAGGATAGGCTTTAACGCGAATGTGACCCCCGCATCCGGTGATATAGTCTGGATTCATATCGATACAGAGCTTACAGGTCCTCAGTCACTGTTCATATACCTGAATTCGAATCAGATGGTCACCGACAGGATATATACGATCATCAATTCCGGTTCGGGAGCGCCGGCGATCAGGACACTGACGGTAGGCGGCTCTTATAACGGTATCGGACTCGATAACCACGGCAATTCCGGCTGGCAGAAGATCACCCTCGAGGCCGGAGCTTCCGGCTGGGTCGGCATACCCGCCGCTGCGGCCGCGGATACGGTCGGGAACCTTCTCAGTACCATACAGATATTCACCAGATCTTATCAGCCCACCGCACAGACGAACGGCGATGCGGTGTACTTCGATGAGCTCTGGGTCACGTCCGCAGGCCTGATGCCCGCGCTTTCCGACAGCCAGCTCACCGTCGGGCTGCCCGAGACCACGATCCACAGAGAGATCATCTGGGATCTGGATTCACTGACTCAGGGAACGGAAGACACCGTGACCGGTCAGGTCCTTCCCGGCCATGATACGAGCAATACAAACAGAGGCAGCATGAGCTTTTCCATAGCTGGAGAGGGCATCATGGGCTCGAATGCCTTTGCCATGGCGGTCGTGGAGCCTTCCAATGCGAACGGCGGCGGCCTGATCAACGGAACACTTAACAGAGAAGACTGGACCGTGACCGGAGTGAGCGGGTTTACCGCTTCCGGTACGGTGCAGAGCGGAGATATATTCTGGGTCTGGATCAATAACGGTTTTTCCGCTACAAAGTACGCCGTGATAGAGTTTACCGGTGACGGCACGACGAACCTCGGAGGTACGTATGTCACAAAGAGCGGTGTGACCAGGACACAGAACCTGTACACTATCGTTGCGGGAGAGGGCGGCTTAGCCCAGATCAGGGAGATCACGCCGGGCGAGTCTTTCGAAGGTCTGGAGAACAGCATCTCGGGTGTGGGCGCCATCAAGCTCGCCTCCGGATGGTCTGGCTGGGTCGGCATACCTTTGAACGATCTGTCGAACTCGACCGCAGTGGGCAGGAGCATCACGGGTCTGAGGCTTTATACCAGAAGCCTTTCCGCCACCGAGACAAATGGCGAGGCGGGAGATGTGATATACTTTGACGGATTCTGCATCGCGGAGAGCGGACTGCTGCCCGTGGGAACTGAGCAGGAGCTGCTCTACAGGAAAAACTGACAGTATGTGATCATGGGGACCGCCGCAGGCGGTCCCTTCTTAACTCCGCAGCCTGGAATGCAGAAAAAAGATGGGTTGCTAAAAATATTTAACGAAATCTAATGATTTTATATGCCAGATAAAAAGGTTAAAGTTGCAAAGAAAAACGAGGGCATTTATACTTTATATATCGAATTATCAGATTGCGATATAATATGGTTTTTCAGGAGGTCAACGATGAAAAGGATCAGACAGATACTTGCAGTTTTGCTCGCAGTCTCTATGGTCGCATGCTATCTGCCACAGGTAGTGAAGGCGGATGAAGGTTCATATCAGCACAGGTTCTGGGATGTGGATTCCCTGACTGCCGAGTCGACCTTCCCCTCGCACCAGAATAACAATACAGGTGATAGGGGTTCTGTGAGTTTTACTGCAGAGGATGAAGCCGGACTTGCGGGAAGCCGCGCCTTTGTGATGACTGTCACTGCGCCTAACGATAACTCCAGGGATACAACGGGTATTCTTAACGGAACCAAGAGCGGAGAAAAATGGGCCAATGCAGGCGTTACCGGATTTTCGACGCCCCGCGCCATTCAGTCCGGGGATATCGTCTGGGTCTGGGTATCCAATCAGATGGGTCAGGATGAGTATGCCAAGATAGAGCTTTATAACGGTTCCAAGAATTACTCGCTGAATACCGGAAAGACCCTGTACACGATAACAGAAGATGACAACGGTCTGGCTGCCATAACGACGGTTCCTGCCAACGGCACAGTCGGAAGCATTACCTACGCCAATACCGCGAGAGGACCGATCCGTGTTGCCGACGGAGGCAGCGGCTGGGTAGGATTCAAGGCAGAAGACTGTGTGGTGAGTGGCGCGTACATAGCTGCAGGCGATACACTGTATGGTCTGTATCTGTATTCCAGGTCCATCAGCGGCGGAAACGGGACGGTCGGCGGCAGGATGATCTTTGACGAGTTCTGGCTGACCTCTGCCGGTACCATGCCTGCCCTGGAGAACGGGTATCTGCTCGGCAAGACAGTTAAGTCTGCTGCCATAGATACTCTCCCCGCTTCTCTCATATGTCCTGTAAACGGGACTCCCGACGTGACGGGCGGCAGGATCGCCGTGACCTATACAGATGATACGGCTGCCGTGGTCGATATGACGTCTTCCATGATAAGCTGCGATACGTCATCGATCGGTACGAAGACTGTCACGGTGGATTATTTCGGAACTGAACTCACATATGATATTACTGTCAAGAACACCCCCGTCTCTGCAGTCTGGTCAAGCAAACCGACTAAGGCCGTTTATGCTCCCGGAGAAGCGCTGGATGTGACAGGCGGAGAGCTCCTGGTATCCTACGATGACGGGACGGATTCCACGATAGCACTGACTTCGGATATGGTCAGCGGCTTCGATACGCTGAATACGGGGATTCAGACACTGACGGTTTCCTATGAGTCGTTCACTCTGACTTATGACGTGGAAGTGACTGCCGAAGGCGGCAGCAGAGCGCTGCTCTGGGATCTGAACAAGGGCGGTGACTATGTATTCCCTGGAAGCGACCGTGATTCCGGTGCGAACAACGTCGACAAGCGAGGTCGCATGGACTATTCCATCGAAAACAAAGGGTTCGGCGGTTCATCCGCTTTCGTGATGACTGTTGCCGAGACAAGTACGAATGCAGGTATTCTGAACGGAACTCTGGCCAAGCAGAACTGGGCTACGGCCGGCGTCACAGGGTTTGCCAAGTCTGCCGCAGTGTCAGAAAACGATATCTTCTGGCTCTGGGTCGATAACGAGATGGGAGAAGATGAATTCATAGTAGTTGAATTCGTATATGGAACCGCGAACACAGGGACATCTACCGTGGTTACCCGAAGCAATGTCCTCTACACCATTTCCGGCGGCAGGATCACAGAACTTGCACCAGGCAGCACCATCGGCGGATTCAGGAATTATAACGGAACGACCAGAGGCGCGATCCTGGCCGATGACGGAGCCAGCGGCTGGATCGGAATACCGCTCTATGATATCACTGCTCTCAGAGGCAAGACAATAGACGGATTCAGGATCTATACCAGGAGCTTTGAAGAAGGAAATAATTCCCTGGCGAACAACGGCACCGTAGGCAAATATGTCGTGCTCGATGGATTCTGGGTATGTCCGCTCGGCCTGCTTCCGCTCGACAGCGTCACTCTGGCACAGGCACCTTCAAAGACCTCCTATCAGAGCGGCGAAGCTCCCGATACCGCGGGAGGCAAGCTCACGGCTGTCTTCATGGACGGAGAGACAAAGACTGTCGATATAACTACGGATATGGTCAGCGGATATGATCCCGCCGCCGTCGGTACGCAGACCCTTACGGTATCATACATGGGAGAAAGAGTAACGTTTGACGTGACAGTCGCCGAGGATCAGACGCCTTACCGTCAGCGCCTTGTGGATTTTGATGCACTTGATGCCACGGCTGTGCTCCCGACACCGGATACGGCTAATTCCTCCAGAGGAACGACGAGCGTCAGCCTCGAGCCTGCAGGACTTCTTGGTTCAAATGCCCTTGCCCTTACTGTAGCCACCGCATCGACCGATGCGGGCATACAGAACGGCGTCACGGATGACTGGAACGCAGTCACAGGCTTTACTCAGTCGAGACAGATCCGCAGCGGCGATATCTTCTGGATGTGGATAGACAATGAGTATTCTGCCGATCAGTATATAGTGGCCGAGTTCGGATACAGTGCGGGCGGTACGCTCGGACATGCCGGCACGCCGACCTCGAGCGGTTCGGATACCAGAACAATACCGCTTTATACCATAGCAGAGGAAGACGGAGCGCCTGCCATAGTCACAATTGCTGCCGGAGAGAGTGTAAACGGTATCACGAATTCCACAGCCACCAGAGGCGTCATCATTTATGCCGCCGGGACAAAGGGCTGGGTAGGAATACCTCTTGACGGCATCACTGGCAATCACGGAGTCCTGTGGGGCGCAGCGATAGAAGGTGTGCGTCTGTATACCAGAAATACCGATACGAACAGTGCCACGAATGCAGCAAACGGCGTACCCGGTGAGTCGATCTACATGGATGAACCATGGGTCACTTCTGCCGGACTTATGCCCGATCTCTCCGACGAGGTGCTGCTTAATAAGGCTGCCGACGTCATGAAGGTCGAGCTTGGAAGTGTCGTAACTGCCGACCTGTATATCACTCCGGACGTGGCTGTGGGCACTGACGATCAGGTGGTGTTCCGTGCCGCTATCGGCGGAGATACTTCTGATATTATCGGTATCCCCGTTGAAAACGGCCAGTACCTGATCAGGATCGACGATATCTATGCCAACCAGTATACTGATCTCATCACCGGAAGCGTGGTCGTCGATTATGCTGACAGCACTGATGATCATGTGATCAGGACATATACCGAATCCGACGGCCTGAGCATCGCCGCTTACTGCGATAAGCTCGTGGCGCAGTATCCGGACGATACCGAGCTGATTAACCTCATATCGGATCTGCTGCTCTACGGAACGGAAGTCCAGCTCTACAAGGGCTACAGGACCGATGATCTTCCTTCCGCCGGAAGAACCTGGATCGAATCGGGCAGAAAGACTTTTGCGATCCCGGACAGCCAGTTTTCGGTGGATACCCCCGCAGCTGACAAGTCCGCAGGATACATCAGCGGAGCTAATCTCAGGATCTCGGAGAAGGTCGCCGTGATGTTTACGGTCAGAACAGACAATGCCGCCTCCGCGGCCCTCAGGATCACTTTCGGAGATACGACCGAGACCGTAGATCTGACCGACAGCTCCGTACTGGAAGTGGGTGAAGGGAAGTATAAAGTCGTTCTGGACAAGATCCTTCCTCAGGAGTACAGTAAAAAATACGCGGTTCAGCTTCTGATCGGCACAGAGACGGTACATGCGGTATCCTACAGCGTTGATTCCTATATCAACCGTATGCAGGACAGCACTGTGGTAGGCAGTCTGGTCAGGGCCCTGAATGATTACGGTCAGGCCGCTGCCGCGTACGTCAGCACTCATTGAAGGAGGTGCATCCTATGAGAAAAGCATACGAGAAGCCTCTCTGCATCCCTCTGCAGATCGGGTGGGGTGGTACAGGGTCCGTTATTACGGCATCTGACCGGTTCACCGATCTGGAAGAGGATGAATTTGAAGAAGAACCATAATCAGTTTCACGGAGCCGCCTTATCTGGCGGCTCCGGCAGTAAATGGACAAGGAGCAATAATGTACAAGATCGAACTGCATCTTCACACTGACATCGTGAGTCCCTGCGGCACACTTCACCCCGAAGAGGAGATAGAAGGCTACAAAAAGGCCGGATATGCCGGAATAGTCGTCACAGATCATTACAATCGCTATACGGCAAAGTGCATAGGGGTGGATCCGGCGGCGCCGGGCAGTAAGCTTCCTGCTTTTCTCGCCGGTTACAGAGCCATGAAAGAGCTCGGAGACCGCGAAGGAATCAGGGTATATTACGGACTGGAGGTCAGATTTGACGGCAGCGATAATGACTATCTGCTCTATGATTTCAGCGAGGAGCTGGTCGCTGATCCGGAAAAGGTCTTCAGGATGAGTCCGATGGCTTTTTCAGAGCTGGCGCGTCAGGACGGGGCGCTTTTTATCCAGGCTCATCCGTTCAGGGATCACTGTATCCCCATTGCGCCCGAATACGTGGACGGCATCGAGTCCGTGAACAAGCACGTGGTACATAACAACCGCAATGCCATGGCAGTAGCCTATGCGGAGAGACACGGGCTGCTTCAGACAGGAGGCAGTGATTGTCATGACCGGGCAGACATCGGACTGGGCGGGATAGATGCTGACTACCTGCCCGAAGATGAGGCCGACCTGGCCAGGCTGATCAGGGGAAGGCATTTTACTATTCTCGGGAGAGAGGAACTCTGACACGGAAGGCCTCGGGTACCGTGTCCAAAGCGGTGCGTTGCTGCCGGCAGAAAACGTTTTTTCGTAAATTCTCGAAGTAACTCCTAAAACGTTTTTTTTGCCGACAGAATTGTTGCATATGCAAAAATAGTATGCTAAAATGGGACAAAATAAATTTTCTGAATCTTTTCAGAATTTTCAGAGAAAAGGAGAGATTATTATGAGATTTCCCAATGGTTACAACGGAGTTAAGAAGATCTGGATCGCTGAGGTGATCGGTCTTATCGGTGGTGCTCTTACACTCATCGGCGCACTTGTTACCGCCATCGGTGCAGCTGCGGGTTCCGCGAGTGTTGCTGTCGGCGGCGCGGTTGCTACGGGTGCAGTTGCTATTATTGCTGCAATCGCCGGACTTGTTGCCTATGTCATCAATATCGTAGGTATCAACCAGGCAAAGCAGGATGAACCCGGTACTACGAATTTCAATACTGCTTTCATCCTCGTGTTCGTAGGCCTCGGCGCAACTTTCCTCGGCATGTTCTTCCTTGGCAATGTCTTCCGCGTAATAAGTAATATTGCCAGCCTGGGTGTTTCCGTATTCGTTATCAAGGGCATTCAGTCCTATGCAAAAGCCTACAACAACGATCAGCTTATTTCTACCGGCAATACCGTCCTGATCCTTCTGGTATGCGTTACACTGATCAGTATCATCCTCGGCTTCTTCAGCAGCGGTGTGCTTACCGTGATCAGCAACATCCTTTCTCTTTGCCAGTATGTGGTCTATCTGGTATTCCTTACCAAGGCAAAGAACATGCTTGCCGCATAAAAAGCTTCGCATTTTTCAGGCACGGTCATATGACCGTGCCTTTTTAATTGCCCGGGTCTTCCTCAAGTTCGGCAATTGTGATATGATAACGGACAGTTAATACGGATGCCGGATATGGATATCAAACTCATCATAGCTGCACATAAACCTTACACGCTGCCATCTGACGGCGTATATCTGCCTGTCCGTGTCGGAGCTGAAGGCAAAGCGCCGATCGCCGGTTTTTCCCCGGATAATACGGGAGATAATATTTCTGCGCTCAATCCTTATTTCTGCGAGCTCACCGGACTTTATTGGGCATGGAGGAATCTGGATTGCGACGCGCTTGGGCTCGTCCACTACCGCAGATACTTTGCACGCAGGGGAGCAGGGGATAAGCGCGGCAGGATATTCACGCGCAAGGATGCGGAGCAGGCGCTCAGACGCAGCCCGATCGTCCTTCCCCGGAAGCGGCGTTATTATATCGAGACAAACTACAGTCAGTATGTCCACGCGCATCATGAACAGGATCTGACTGTTCTGAGGCAGGTTCTCTCGGAAATGCACCCTGAGGCGCTGCCAGCTTATGACGCATCCATGAAGCGCCGCAGCGGCCACCGCTTCAATATGTTTATAATGAAGCGCAAGTATGCGGACGCGTGGTGCGAGTGGCTTTTCGGGGTCCTCTTTGAGGTGCAAAAACGTCTGGATATCAGTGCCTACTCATCGTATGATGCGAGAGTATTCGGGTTCCTGGCGGAGCGCCTGCTGGACGTCTGGATCGCCGCAGAAGATCTTCCGTATATCGAGGTACCGTACGTAAATCTGGAGAGCCAGCACTGGCCAAGGAAGATAATAAGCTTTATTGGCAGAAAGTTTTCTGGAAAACACAGAGGTGACGGAACTGCTACTTAACTATGTGTTTTGAGCAGTTTAGTAGCAACGAGCAACGATGGTCAAAAAACAGAAAAAATCACTTGACTTTCATATTTCAAAATAGTATATTAGTCGGGCGACTAAAAAAGAGGCGCTATGGGGTCTTAGCTCAGCTGGGAGAGCATCTGCCTTACAAGCAGAGGGTCACAGGTTCGAGTCCTGTAGGCCCCATAATATGGCGAGGTAGCTCAGTTGGCGAGAGCACGCGGTTCATACCCGCGGTGTCGGGGGTTCAAATCCCTCCCTCGCTACGCAAAGAAACACCGTATCTCTCGATACGGTTTTTCTTTGCGTAAATGCACTCAGGAGGATTTGAACGCCGCGACAGCGCAGCGGCAAAAACGTCCCGGTGGGACGTTTTTAGCGGCCGGGGTGCGGACGCGCGATGCGCGGGCCGCACTCAATTCCCAACCATAACACACCATATCTCTCGTTACGGTGTTTCTTTGCGTAAATGCACTCAGGAGGATTTGAACGCCGCGGCAGC
>JAFSTX010000037.1 GCA_017445585.1 Lachnospiraceae bacterium | reverse complement strand
TCAGCCATCTCTTACGCCTCCTTCTTTCCTGCCGCGTTCGCGCTTTTGAAGTCCTCCGGGAAGAGCTTCCACGCCGATCTGATCGGGTTGCTCGCGCCCTGTCCCAGCGGGCAGAAGCACGAATCCGCCATCAGCGTACCCAGCTTGTCGATGAGCGCAACGTCCTTTTCCAAGTCTCCGCCCGCGCAGATATCGTCCATGATCTCCTCAAGCCGAGACGTACCCTCCCGGCAGGGCGCGCACTTGCCGCAGGATTCGTGGGCGAAAAAGTGCGCCGTGCCTCGGGCGAACTCCGCCATATTGTGGGTCTCATCCAGCACCAGTACAGCGCCGGAGCCGAGCGACGCGCCGATCGCCCTTGCCGATTCAAAGTCCAGGTTCACGTCGAGCTGATCCGGCGTCAGGAAGCCGCAGCTGCCGCCGCCGAGCTGGACCGCCTTGATGCGGTGTCCCTCGGTGACCCCGCCGCCCAGCTCGTTGATGAGCTCCGAGAGCTTCGCGTCGGTGGGCAGCTCGTAGACTCCCTTATGCTTGACGTCGCCGGAGAGTGAGAACAGCTTCGTGCCCGGATACTCCTTCGCGCCGATGCCGCTGAACCACTCGGCTCCCTTATCCACGATCACGGGAACCGTGGCGAAGGTCTCCACATTGTTGACGACCGTAGGCTTGCCGAGATAGCCAGCCACCGTCGGGAAGGGCGGCTTGAGCCTCGGCTCTCCGCGATAGCCCTCAAGCGACGTGAGCAGCGTCGTCTCCTCGCCGCAGACGTAGGAGCCGGCTCCGCCGACGACGTGGATCTGCACGCCGCCCGTCAGCTTCTTCGCTTCCGCGTCCTGAACCGCTTTTCGTAAAAGCTCGATGCAGTGGGTGTATTCGCCGCGCACATAGATGTAGCACTCCTGCGCGCCCACGGCGTAGGCCGCGATCAGGATACCTTCGATCAGCGTATGCGGATCGTTTTCGATGATCGTTCTGTCCTTGAACGTCCCCGGCTCGCCCTCGTCGCTATTGCAGACGATGTACTTCACATCGCTGGGCGTCTCATAGGCGGCCTTCCATTTGAAGCCGGTGTTGAAGCCCGCGCCGCCGCGGCCGCGCAGCTTGCCGGTGCCCTCGATCTCGTCGATCAGCTTTCCGCGATCCATGCCCCGCGCTTTTTTGAGTGCCTGATAGCCGCCCTCGCGGAGATAGTCGTCAATGGAGTCGGGGGCGATCTTACCGGCATTGCGCAGGGTAATTCTGAATTCCTTCGCCATCTTACCTTCCCGCCTTTCTGATCCGCTGGACCACATCTTCGCCGCTTGCGTTCGTAATCAACTCTCCGTCGATCATCACGTTCGGCGCAGTGTCGCATCTGCCGAGACATTCGCATCTGCGGAAGAGCCATTTTCCGTCCTTCGTGGTCTCGCCGAGGCCTATGCCGAGTTCTTTCCCGACCGCGCTGATGACGGCCGCCGCGCCGCCTGCGTCGCAGCAGGTGCTGCCGCAGACCTCGATCACATGCTCCGGCTTCTTGCCGACATGGAGCATCGTGTAAAAGGTCGCGGTTTCGTATACCTCCGAGGGATATCTGCCATACTCTTTCGCGACTTTGCAGATATCCTCTTCCGAGAGATATCCTTTCCCGGCCTGTGCCTCTTTCAGCGCATCCAGGATATCTGCATTGCTCTTTGCCTTATTACTCATTTGCTGCTTTCTCCTCTCGATACGACTGCACATCACCGGCAGGTTCTATTCTGCACGGTACGAATCTGTTATACGGATTACCGGTTATCGGGTCCATATCCACATCACGGGTCAAAAGAGCGCAACTCTGCCCATAGGTTTCACCGCCGGATTCCATTCCATAATGGTTCGGTATCACGCAATAACCTTTCTGCGCTCTGTAGGTTATCTCAGCTGGTGTATAGACACCAGCGATCCTCTTTGTGGATATCTTGACCATCTGACCTTCTTTGATCCCATACTTTTCCGCATCCGCCGGATGAATGAGCACGGTATAAGGTTTTCTGTACCTATATGTATCACTGTTACGCATATATGCGTTAACTCCGCCTTCATCTCCATGGTTGCCGGAAGAAATGAGCATCGGGAAATCCGCCATCTCCTCTTTGAGCGCCGCAAGTTCCTTGTCCGGTTCGATTATCTTCAGATAATCATCTACGATATCGTCGTACAGCCTGAACTTGTGATCAGGATAATGTATGTGATCATATGCGTATCCTTCCGGATCAGGATTGACCTCTGTGATCTTTGCTCCGTACGGGCTGTCATAAAGAGCCCAGAATGCCTGATCCATCTTGGATATATCCGCAAGCATCTTAGCCGGGCCAAGCTTGTTAAGGAATCTATAACGCTTCAGCGCCCTGTAACCCGCCCTGTCGAGCGACTTGGTAGGTGCGAGCCACGATGTAGCGAACGCGAGTCTGAGAGCCGCAAGAGAAGCTGATCCAAATGCTTCAGGCCTTGCTAGTGCGTCTATTAGTGTGATTTCCATATATTGCTCAAGCTTGGGATGCGTTTTGAACCACGCAAGCGCCTCTGCAAGGAACGGCATGATGTCTCTGTTCTTAACACTGTTTGCGGCGGCTTTGTATATCGACTTTGGAAGCTCCTGAACAAGGCCCAATGATTTTGCGATATTCAGCATGATGTTGCCGCCCTCTTCGCGCTCAGCGATCTGGCCCATGATAGGATGCTTCAGCACCGCGTACTCTGAGCTGAAGATGGACCACTGCCATTCTTCGAATCCTGTTTTGCCAGGAAGTACGTAATCAGCATATTTTGCGGTCTCCGTCAGATAGATATCCGAAACGACGAACAGCTCGAGCTTCGGGAAAGCTTCTGCAAGCTTCTGGCAATCCGGGTAACCGATCATCGGATTCGACTTGGAGAGTACGGCAAAGCGTATCCTGTCATCTCTTTCAGAGAGGATCTCTCTTGCCAGCACAGCTTCAGGGAATGAACACGCTACGAACATTGAGTCGGTAGCGGCGGATCTCCAGACCCCAGGCGATCTCTCGTCAAAGCCGATTGGCGAGAACCCCACATACATCTCCTGAAACCTGAGGCCCTTAACCATCACATTCCCAGTAATGGCCATGATAGTGTTGATCAGGAAGCATGAAACCGTGTTGTGCCTGTTCATGTAGATACCGAGGTCCTGGTGGATCGAGAAAGAATGTGTTCCCATATACTCAGCCAGTTCTTTCATCTGATCGAACGGTACCTCGCAGACTTCGAATGCCTTTTTGTAGTCGAAGCCTTGATACCACTTCTTAGCCTTGTCCCAGTCAGAGCACCATTTATTAAGGAACTCTTTGTCCTCAAGACCCATGTCGATTATCAGTGCGATCAGGCCTCGAGCGAGCAAAGTGTCCGTTCCCGGACGAGGCATGATATGCATGTCCGCCATTCTGGCGGATTCTGACAGCCTCGGGTCTATAACGATCAGCTTCCTGTCCGGATCTTCGGCGATCTCTCTGTAGATGAATCTGCCCTTGGTAAACATGATGTTATGGCTGACATATGAGTTCGATCCCCAGAGTATGAATCCATCCAGATTCGTCTGCTCATCCATATAAAAGCCCTGGCTTCCGAACATCCTGCCGTTGGCCCAGAAATGCCCGGCAAACTCGACGCCGACCGGATTGAATTTGTTCATGCTTCCAATCGCTTTGGTCATAAACTGGGATACGCCGTAGTCGGACTGGTCTGTTGCCAGAGTTCCGCCGATCTGCGCGTATGCTCTTGGCCCGTGTTTCTCAAGAATCGCCCTGCCCTTTTCGCCGATCTCTCTGTACGCCTGCTCCCAGGATATCCGCTCAAAATGGTCTCCGACCTTCTTCAGAGGATAATCAAGCCGGTCTTTGTCATCCATAATGTATTTGATGGACCTTCCTTTGCGGCAGCAATACGGCACAGCTGTTCTTACGAATTTCTGATCAGGCCTGACGTCCGTAATGTGGCCATCTTCGACATATGCCTCAAGGTTGCAGCTCATCGCGCAGAAATTGCAAACGGTATGTTTCCATTCACCCATCCTATGGATCGCCCCTTTCTTCTCAGCTTATTTTTTCGACTCGGCCGGGAATATATCTGACCTCGGGATCCCCCGTGAGCTTATCCAAATGAACATATGCCGT
>JAFSTX010000036.1 GCA_017445585.1 Lachnospiraceae bacterium | reverse complement strand
TTTCTTACGGTCACTCAAGGGACCAAGGAGAATTCGGTCACACCAATGCTTACCTATCATACAGCTTAAACAATGAGAGGTATAAGGCCTAACTGGCTGTTAGGTTACTAATACCTACAATCTATATATTAGGAGGAGAACATCATGGACACGAAGAAACCCATCACGATAGGCACCGTAGGCTACGGTTACGGAGCGTTTCTGCACGTCAACGGCTATCTTAACGCCGGAGGCATTCCGATCCGTCTGAAGACAGTCTGCGCCAGAAACGCCGAAAAGGCCGAGGCATTCCGCGCGAAATACGGCTACGAACAGGTCTGCACCAGCTATGAAGAGCTCGTCGCGGATCCCGAGATCGATCTCATCGATCTCAGCGTACCGCCGAGGCTGCACATCCCCTACTGCATTATGGCGCTTCGCGCAGGCAAAAACGTGATCTGCGAAAAGCCCGTCACCGGATACTTCGGCGACGGAAGCGACGATATCGGGCGCACCGTGTCCAAGGCCGATATGTGGCGCGAAATGGACGCGCAGCTTGCCGAGCTGAAAAAAGCCATAGACGAGAGCGAGGCGCAGTTCTTTTATGCGGAGGACTTCGTCTACGCGACGCCCGTGCAAAAAGCGGCGGAGATCCTTCGCGCCAAGAAAAGCAAGATCATGTTCATGAACGGCATCGAGTCCATCATCGGCTCCACGAGCGAAGCCGCCAGTGAATGGAAAAACTTCGGCGGCGGAACGATGATGCGCAACGGCATTCATATCCTTTCCACCATGATGTATCTCAAGCAGGTCGAGGCGCAGGCGCGCGGCGAGGACGTCCGGGTCCGCAGCGTTACGGCAGAGATGGGCCAGATCAGCAAGGTCCGCCTCGCTGAAGGCGAGCGCCAGTACGCACAGGCGCACCCGAACGACGTCGAGGACTGCGCGAACGTCATCCTGACTTTTTCCGACGGTTCCATGTGCAATATCATCGGCACCGACGCGGTGATCGGCGGCTCGGCCAATCAGGTAACCGTCGCCTGCAACGACATGAAATTCCAGATGAATATCACACAGAACGATATGCTTAAGACTTATTGCTGCGATGACAACGGCCTCGACGGCGTCTATTGGGGTGAGCTCAATCCTCCGAAGACCGGCTGGAACAACGTCTTCGTCAGCGACGAAGTGATCCGCGGCTACACCGGAGAAATGAAAGCGTTTCTCGAGGCGATGGCGTACGGCACAAAGCCCGAGACTTCGTTTGAACTGGCATACGAGATAATCCGTGTCGTCTATGCCGCTTTCCGCTCCGCCGAGGAGGGCAGGCGCATAGATCTGATGTAAGATTGCCAGCGCAATTAACCGCTGCGGGGCAGCGCATAGATCTGATATAAAGGAGTTTTCCGATGGGTATGAAATTCAGCATCTGTACGGTCGACCGGCCGCTGGAATCTACTTCGCCTTTCCCGCTGCGCGGCTCCAGCTATGAGGAGTGTGCAGCGATAGCCGAGGTCCTCGGGTACGACGGAATCGAGCTGCAGATTCAGGATCCTTCGCTTTATGAAGCGAAAGAACTGCGCGCGAGCCTCGACCGGCACGGGCTCAGGTGCTCCGCGGTGACCACCGGACTTGCTTATCTCTTCGAAGGGATGAGCATGGTGCATCCTAACGAAAAGATCCGCCTTGCTACGGTCGAGCGCCTGCACAGGCAGCTGGACCTGGCGCGTGAGCTTGATTCGCAGATCCTGATCGGTTATCTTCGCGGCCGCAAGGCTCCCGGACAGAGCGATGCCGAGTTCGAGGAAATCCTTACCGACAGCGTTTCGCGCGTACTCGAATACGCCGAGAAGATCCAAACCCCCATGGTCATGGAACAGATAAACAGGAACGACGGCGACGTCTTTTGCTCGACAGAGCGAACCATGGCCTTTCTGGAAAAATTCCACTCCGATCTGCTGCTCTATAACGGCGACACGTATCACATGATCCTCGAGGATCACGATGTACCCGCCGCGATCCGCAGGTCCCTCTCCAAGCTCGTGCTCTTCCACGTCTCGGACGTCGGACGACAGCTCCCTGATGACAATCATTTCGATTTCCACGAGGCGGCTGCGGTTCTGAATGAAGCAGGTTATGACAAGTGGGTCAGCATAGAGGCAAGGCCCGAACCGACGAGTTTTATCGCGGCGAGGCGCGGGCTGAAGTATCTGAAGGAAGTTTTCGGTTAAAAACGGCCGGGAGGTATATTATGAATCAGAAATTAACGATCGGCGAACCCTTTCTGGAGACCCGCATTATTGAGGATGAGAGCGCTTTTTCCGTCAAAGGCCCGGCGATCCTGCTGAATCTCGACACCGTGATGAACATATCTGTAGGAAGCGTTTTTTCAGATAGCGCAGAGGAGAGCGGCACTATTTCAAAGAGCACATCTGTCTGCCGTATTTTTTCCCTGCCTCCGCTGCAGGCCGCACAAATATGCGATACCCATATCAGCTGCAAAGGCAAGGCTCTGCTCGTTATCGGCGCGGATACGCTGGACCTTGGCGATCTGACGACCATCGACTGCCTGCGCAGGATCTGGAAGTCGAACTACGAACTGACGCATCAGGAAAGTCAGCGCGGGAAGCCTTATTACAAATCTCCCCGCACTTCGATAGACAACGTCTCTATGAACTTCGTCCTCGTATCCGAGCCCGGCGCACCATCCGGAATCCACTGTAAGCACGCTGCGCCGATCCGCGAGCTGCATCTGCAGATCGTCGGCGAAGGCTGCGTGGATCTGCTCGCCGAGGACGACCCCTCCGCCGTCTTTGCTTCTCTCCCGCTCGCTTCCGGCAGCACGCACGTCCCCGAGTGGAATACCGAGCTGGTTTATCCCTGGCACAGGTATCGCAGCGTAACGAGAAGCATCTTCATGGCTGTTGAAATCAGTGAATGAGCCTCTTTTTCTGCTGCATCTGACCGATAACCCGAATCAGTTTATATTAAGTTACGCAATATCTGCGAACCCTAGTTTATAAAAAGTTTATAATTTTTGTTAGCACTCGCTATTGACGAGTGCTAACAATGGTGGTATAACTACGCATGTAAAGAAAAAGAGCCGGGTGCCCGAAGGAACGTGAAGCACTGCAGCAGATGAGACGCAGGCCGGTTCCGGAAAGCTCCCGAACCCGATAGATCAAAAGGAGGTATTTATTATGTTGTTACCTAGTGTTTTCGGAGAAAGCTTATTTGATGATTTTATGGATGATTTCTTTAATGACGGTTTTGCGACTCCTGCCCGCAGGCAGGCAAAGGCTCCGGTCGGACGCCCCATGATGCGTACCGATGTCAGAGAGAACGAGCATGGTTATCAGCTTGATATCGATCTGCCCGGCTACGGCAAGGACGACGTAAAGGTCCAGCTTAAGGAAGGTTACCTGACGGTAAACGCGACCAAGGCTTCGTCCAACGACGAGAAGGACGAGAAGGGCCGTTACGTACGCAGAGAGCGTTACACCGGTTCGATGAGCAGAAGCTTCTACGTAGGCGACGACGTCACCGACGCCGACATCAAGGCCAAATTCAAAGACGGTATCCTGACTCTGGACATCCCGAAGGTCGAGCCCAAGAAGCAGGAAGAAAAGTACATTTCCATCGAGGGCTAAGCCCCTTAACTCTCCTTTCTCACACCCGCGCCCCGTGCGCGGGTTTTTTTTTATGCGTGCGCCGGCCCGGGGGATACGTTTCGTGAAGAAGTGGTTATTCCATCAGAAAAACTGTTTTATCTCTATGGGTAGAAAATGAGTCGCACGACCTCTCGCGGACGGGTGTTTTCTCACCCGGAGAAATATTTCACTTTGCAGGCAGAAAATCCCCACCCGGAGAAAACTTTCTCTTTGCAGGCAGAAAAAGCTTGACGTCAGACGAGACTTTCAGCAGCGGTATTTGAGTTTGATGCGCTCGAGTTTTTCGCCGATCGGGCGGGTGAGAACGAGGAGGAATACCACGTTGCCCAGGACATAACCTATCGTATACGGAACGGCGGCGGCAAGCGACGCGAGATAGAGCTGCCAGCTGAAACCCTCCGAAAACCAGAGCACGGTCCAGACATCCATCACGAACGAAAAAAGAACCCCTGCAAAGACCCCGTAGATCACAAGCAGTACACGGCTGCGGCGAAGCGGCTGAGCGAGGTAACCGGCGATCAGACCGATCAGGCCCCACGAGAGCATTTGAAGCGGAGTCCAGGGGCCTTGGCCGAAAAAGAGATTTGAGACGGCGGCGGACATTACTCCGACGAGGAATCCCGACTCGCCGCCCATATAAATCGCGGTTATGATCACGATGGCGGTTATGGGTTTGAACGCGGGGATCCAGGCAAATACCAGCCTGCCGAGGACCGAGAGCGTCGTCATGACTGCGACGATGACCATGGTCCTCGCGCGGGCCTGTTTTCGTTCGAAACTCATCGCAAAGAAAAGCAGCGCCATGACCGCGACTGCGATGATCACAAAAGAGTATGAACGGTCGCCCAGCAGCAGAGCGCCCGCGGCCACAAGTCCCGGGATGAATATGAAGGGTATGAGGATTTTAAATATCTTCTTCAGCATTTCATGTGGTTACGATCGGAAGTTTATCGCGTCGGACCGGTATTCAAAAGCTCCCGCACATGACGCGGCGCGCGATCCCGGTGCTTATATTTTGCGGCGCAGGATATCCACGGCGTCTTCATAAGTCACGCAGCCGTCCAGCAGGCCGCGTGTGATACGGCTGACCTGCGTCGTATAGAATTTATTCTCGGCAAAGAACCTGCGAGGGACGGCTTCGGATACGACCTCTCCTCTGAAAAACATCGCGCATCGATCGCTTATCTCGGCGGCAAATTCCACATCGTGTGTGACTATGACTATGGTCATCCCGTCCGTTCGCAGAGCACGCAGTACATCTGCAATGCGGCCTCGCATCAATGGGTCGAGTCCCTTTGTCGGCTCATCCAGAAGCAGAAGACGCGGCCTCGGGGCAAGGACTTTGGCAAGGGCAACGAGCTGCTGCTGCCCACCCGAGAGATCATATGGGTGCATGTCTAAAAGCGGCGAGAAATCGTACGGTATCCGATCAAGCATATCCCGCGCGTCCGCGAGCTCCTGCCTGACGGTGCCATGCAGGAAAAGCGTCTGCACGTCCTGAGGCATCATGGACAGACAATCGTGGTAGAGGGAATTATTCCTGTAGTCAGCAAGCTTATGACCAAAGATATTGATCCGGCCTGCGTAGGCCTTGTAAAGTCCGGCGATACAGCCAAGGGCAGTCGTCTTGCCGCTGCCGTTGCCGCCGAGTATGGAAAAAATCTCTCCCTCCATGACCGAAAAAGCTGTGCCGCGCAGGATGTCAGGGCCTTTGCGCTCGTAGCGGAACCAGAGGTCGCTGACTTCGATAGCCGGGGATGCAGCGTTGCCCGGCGCAGGCGCGGCATTTTCTGACTCGGAGCGACCGGGGGTGAGATTTTTTCTCAGCCACGCGGCACACTCAGGTACCGTGAGCGGGATTCTCACGGCAGATGACGCGTCAGCCGATCCGGTGACGTCGGATGTGTCCGGTGCAGATACCGTGCTGATTCCGCGGTCAAATTCATGGAAAAGCCTGACGCCGGCCGGCATGGTACGCATGAGGTCAGATTTCTCCAAGATCGTGCCTATAACCTCCTGCACGCCTCCGAATGCTGCAGTGCGTCCGTCTTCTATCACCAGGAGCTTGCTGCTGTACGGCAGGACCTGTTCGAGGCGATGTTCTGCGGCGATCACCGTGATTCCCATCTCGCGGTTCAGCCTACTGACGATCCCGAGGAAATCAGCTGCCGCCACAGGGTCAAGCTGCGCGGTAGGTTCGTCGAGGATCAGTATCTTAGGATCCATAAGGCAGACTGCCGCCAGCGAAAGCAGCTGTTTCTGCCCGCCGGAAAGCTCGTCCGTCGCCTTTTCAAACCAGCTCTCTATGCCAAAATACGCGGCCATCTCGGCCACTTTGCGTCGGATCAGATCAGGAGCCGTGCCGAGATTCTCGAGGCCGAATGCAAGCTCATGCCAGACTTTGTCGGTGACGATCTGCTGTTCGGGGTCCTGCATGACAAATCCGACCGCCGCAGCGGATTCGGAAGGCTTCATCTCTGAGACTGGGATCCCATCTATGAGGACACTGCCGGTGAGCTTGCCTGCGGGGATGAGTTCGCGCTTCAGGCAGCGGAGCAGCGTGGTCTTGCCGCTGCCCGTGCTGCCGCAGACTGTCAGGAAATCGCCCGCCGTCAGATCAAAACCGATATCGCGCAGGACCTGCCTGCCGCCGATTGCATATTCAAATGTCAGATTCCTGACTTCAAGTTGATTCATGATTCTAAAAACCTGTTTTCGTTAATTATTTTAGCTTCTCAAAAAACGCGGGAGCACAGCCGTCAGCTGCCGGCGCCTCGCTGCACATAAACGGAAGGACCGAAGCGGCTGCATGACCGCGCAGCGGTCAGCTGCCGATACGTCTGTGCCACGAAACGCGCTCTGCCAGATTCACGGCTGCGGGGAGAGCGGCGAGGATCGCATAAAGAGTGTAAGCTGCAGCCGTAAGAGGCGTCATCTCGCGCACTGCAATATACGGATAGAAATCCATCCCGACCCAGTCGGCTGCAACTGCCGTAACGGCTGCCCCCGTCAGGATCAATACTGCGGCCAGCAGTAAATAATCACGTTTTCTCCAGCTATAGATCGCGTAGCGCGTGCGCCGCGCGCCGCCATACCCACGCGCCACCATACTGTCGGCGGTGACGAGACCGTTCTCGAGCCCCCACGTCACCAGGACCGAGAAGACCCGCAGCCCTGTCCGGACGTGGTCCAGGACGGTCTCGTCACGGCCCGCGCCGCTGGCGCGGGCGGCGCGGCGCACAATGCCGGCCTGGCGTGAGTAAAGCGGTATATACCTGAGTGTCATGGAGAGTATCAGCGCCAGCTTTGGACTCACCGCACCGAAGACATAGAGTATCCGGTCGCTCGTCATCACCTCCGAGAAGTACCTGAACCACGCGAAGACCGCACCGAGCATCAGTCCGGTCGCGGCGCCGTAAGCTGCCGCCTCCAGAGTAACAGGCATATCGTTCACGAGCAGGACCACCGTCATCCCGTTATGATTGAATATGGGATTGATCACGGCCAGCAGGGCTGCTGCCGCGGGAATAAGCCACAGCTTATTCCCGGCCGCGGGCCCCTCCGACGAGAATCCGTAGAGCATCACGCCCGCGGCGCAAAGCAGCGGCAGCAGCCAGTCCCGGCAAAACATCACCGGCACCGTCACGCCCGCAAAATACAGGAAAACCGCTATCGGATTGTGATCCTCAAACCTCTTCATGACTTATTACACCCGCTCACTCCGCCGGCCTGTACTCATCACCGACGTCGTGTCCGAGATCCCTCGTGTAGACCCACTCGACCTCATCGCCGTCCGCAAGCCCCGCCTCACCGGCGCCGACCGCCGAAAATACTCCGTTCACACGGAACATCCAGCCCGAAAGCTCCCCGAAATCAGCCTCATAGATATAAGCGATCCCCGAGATATACGGCACGCCGCCCGTGCCCTCGCTCTCCAGCTGTATGCCGAACCTGCGGCAGGCCGCGACAAGCTGCGTATACACTGACGCGCCCTCCGCTGCGTCTATCCTGACCTTGTCCAGTATAGTCCCGTCCGCAGGGATATAATCCCTCTCCCCGGCGATCGTATCGCACCGTATCGAAATATAAGTCTCTATCGATGCCTCATCCGCGGCCGCGGAGATGTTCCCATCTCCGTAATAATCCGACGGAAGCGCGACGTCGATCAGATTCACAGCCAAAAGCAGCGCCGCAGACACGATCCCGACAAAAGCGTATGATTTCCAGCTTTTCTTCTTCAGGACCAGAAGCGCTGCGCAGGTCAGCACACCACCCGCGGCGACCGCGATGCTGATCCACATCCTCAAACCATGGCTCTTTCGTCCATCACTCTCAGCAGACGCGACAGATCCAGGTCCCTCTGCATCTTCATCAGCCGGTGCAAAAGCTCCTTCACCGTCTGCCTTATCGTTCAACGCGAATGAAGCATCTGTATTCTCATTATACTCATTATTATCGTTTGAAAGTCGGCAATCGTATAATAAATATATATTTC
The DNA here is from genome assembly GCA_017445585.1 of Lachnospiraceae bacterium. Classification (GTDB taxonomy): domain Bacteria; phylum Bacillota; class Clostridia; order Lachnospirales; family Lachnospiraceae; genus UBA3774. The sequence goes on along the minus strand of JAFSTX010000036.1, from coordinate 6,764 downwards.
TGCCGGTATTCGCCAGGCTATCCGTTCCGGATACATCTCCTCCCGCGCCGCCAAACCTCAGATTATATGCCGCCAGCGCATGAAGTATCTGCCGGTTCGCCGAGGCGTTTGCCTCCCCGCCCACGGTATGGGCAAAACCGCCTTCCCCGCAGAAATCCATCAGGCTCTCGGGCAGAGTACGTCCGGTATCTGCAGACGACGTTCCCGCTGCATCTATTCCCAGCGTCGAAAGAGCCAGCCATACCTGGGCGCCGCTTTCGCAGTTATATGTTCCCATCGACGAAAAACCGCCGTCAGGAAGCTGACACTCAGCGAGAAAATCCAGCGCCCGCGCCACTGCGACTCGCACCCGCTCTTCAAGCTCCACCGGCAAAGATCCCCCGCCGGCTCCGCCGATATCCTCTCTCCGCTCGCCTTCGGCACTGGCAGCATCGCTTCCCCCGCCGGCTCCGCCCTGCACTCCTGCCAGCGCCTGCAGGGTCATCGCCGTCACGTCCACGTCACCGACGTCACCCATGACCGCCCAACCGCCGTCGGCCTTCTGCCGATCCAGAATCTCCGAGATCACCGACACAGCCGTCCATTTTTCACCCGAAGCACCGTTATTGATCAGGTGCAGACCGAACACATAGCTCATAAGCCCGGCTTCGCCGACAGCATCATCCAATGTTTCGTCCGCGAAGTCTGTCCCGCTGCCTACGGCGATCAAGGTCAGCGCCAGCAGCTCGCGCGTAGTGGCATTTGATATCTTTTTTTCTGAAACGTGCCTTTCCAGCGCGGCACGATATGCGGAATAATCATACTGTCCGGGATAGAGCTGCGTCAGAATCAGCACATACCACTGCTCTCCACTGCCCGCATCCTGCGCAAAAAAATCGATGAGCTGCTGCAGATTCTCTGCACCTTCCTGGCGCATGTGAAGCTCCAGCAATTCATCGATCATACTATCGGTCCAATCCATGCGTGATGACGGATCCGGATCACCTGTCAGTTCACTTCCTGATTTTGATACAGAAACTGTACTCTCCGTATCCTCCAATGCCGAACGCAAAGCCGCCGGTTCCGCACCGCCAGCCCCAGCCATGTTTAGATCCAAACGCAGATCCGCAGCTGCATCTCCGCCGGCAGCGCAAAAAAGCCCCGTCTCCGCCGCAGAGGCAGCGGAGATGGGACCTGTCAGCAGCAGCAATGCTGCTATGATACAGAGAAATCTCTTCATTAATAATAAATAACAGCCGGAACTATGGACTTCCCGTCGCCAGACGCCTCAATCAGATGATTTGCGCCCTCGCCGAGATCCAGAGTGACTTGACCGTTTGCATCCGTGACAAGTCCGGAATCCTCGCCGTCCACAAGAATGGAGATCCCCTCCACGGCAGAGGCGACCGGCGCTCCTGACGCGTCAAAGCTGTATCCGCTCAGAGTCAGAGTAACCTTGTCTCCGTCAGTCTGGACGTCAAACCAGGTGTACATATCGCTGTAATTTGCAGTATCGGCAAAGACATAGGCCACGAGATAATTACCCTCGGAAAGCGGATCATCGAGCGACATAGCCATCTGATCGTCTACGTAATATCCGAATGCGCCGCCGTTCTCAACTCCCCAGAGCTTCGTGATATAAAGGCCATACTCGCCCTCTGCACTCTCGTAGCCGTTTGAGCCCTCGTAAAACTTTTCATGCGCAGCCTGCAGTCCCTCGTCGATAGAGCAGACCCCATCGCCATTGAGATCATCGACAGACAGCTCCTGTCTGGCCACCTCGACCTCACCTGCGTTTACCACCGTCACGGTAATAAACGCGCTTGCGGACTCGCTCCCGGACGCCTCAGCCGCTTCGCTCGAGGGCTCTTCCGATACAGCCTCACCCGCCGCCGAAGTGCTCTCCGCGCCGGACGAAGCATCCTGCGAAGCGCCGCAGCCGGTCAGTGCCAGCACGAGCACAAGCGCTAACAACACACTAAAAAACTTCTTCATAAAAAACCTCCCTTTATCCGCCGGAGTGGATTTTCGGAAGGCAGGAAGACACCCGGGCCGCCGCTTTGGCAGCCCGGATCGTAGAAAAGCCCGCACTTATACAAGGCGGGCTAATGGCCTTGCTTTCCGGATCCGGCAGAAAGAAGCGATCGTCTCCACGTATCTGACTTGCCCCGGAGATCTGGCCCAGGGCTCACAGTGACCTTCTCGTGGGATAAACCCTTTTCCGTGTTCCGGGCAGCCGCAGCCCCCGGTGAGACGAAGGTCGTATTCAGTTTTATTTATCTCCCTCCGCGCCGCTCATGCGTCCGCACCGGGAAGCGCTCATTCTTATTCAAACTTCGCGTCGCCCGTCATCTTGGGAAGCACCATGCACACCCAGGTCTTTCCGGGATTGAGCGAGATCTCCTTGCCGTCCATATCGCCTCCGGAGTAGTAGTACCAGGTATTATCCCAGTAGCTCTGCTTCTCCCAGGTGATATCCACGACCTTGCCGTTCGTGACGTAAGCGCCGCGGCCCGTGCCGACGGTATGGATATTCTTTGTATTCTTGTCCCATTCCAGATTGTACTCATAGTACAGGATCAGAATGTTCTTTGCAGTGAGCTGGTCGCCCAGATCGCCGTCACGGTGTTCCTTGCCTCGCTCCCAGCGGTAGTACAGGCCGTCATCCGCGTTGTAGACGAAATAGGAGTGATTCTGGGTATAGCCCGTCTCCACCTTCTGCGCGCTGCGGCCCCACTCGAGAGTATTCGGCTCGTCCTGCGCGAATTTGAACTTATAGGTAAAATCATCCGATATCTCGCGCCGGAAATTCCTGTAGGCGATCCGCTCCTCGGTCTTTTCCGGGGAAGTGAAATCGTTATGCCCGCTCGCGTGGTCGCTGCGGGTGAATTTTGCACTGTAATCGCGGTCCACCGCCTCGATATCGTCGCATCGCGGGTCGTTCAGATTAGGCAGGGCCAGATTGCTGTGGCCGTTGTGGAAAAAAATCCCGTCGAACTCCGCCAGAATGCCGGGATGATAGCTGCGCGCCGAGCGCAGCGGGCCGATGCGGTCAAGCCCGGTCATGTCCTGGAAGATCGCAGTCAAACGGACCTCGTTCGCCTCGATGGGCACCTCATAGATGACCTCTGCCTGAGCTATACCGCACTGAGGCATGGCCAGCTTCTCATTGTCGATCTGGAAGCCCACCGGACGCAGCCGTCCGATCTCCTCGCTTACAGGCAGGCCGGTAAGATATGAATACATCTGGCCCTCGGGAAGCGCAGCCTCGGTCAGCGCAGCGGCGGATGCATCCGACGGAACGGCGATAGTCACCTCGGGAATGGAGATCTGAGCTTCGCTCGTGACAGGCGCCTCCGAAGAAGGCTCCGCTGCGGGCGGCTGCTCTGCGCCGCACCCGGTCAGCGTAAGTCCGGTCAGCAATAATCCGGCTAACATGATCAGAACCATCAGTTGCGATATCTTTTTATTCATAGGCTGCCTCCTGTGAATCCTACAGGAGATTATAACCGATTTCCCCGCATTTGTCTTTATAAATCTCGCATCGGCTGCACCGCGCATTCACGCATAAAAACAGACGGCAGACCCCCGCGCGGGCAGTCCGGCCAAAAAAGTAGGCCGCACCTTTTTACGGGTGCGGCCCTGGGAGTTATATTTTTGAAGAGCTCAAAAATATCGGAATCATTCGGTGCCATCAATGCACCGGAGCACAGCTCGCATGGAGGTCACTTTGCGAACTGCCTGCGCTGTTTCAGGTAAAAAGCTGCGCCGAGCGCTATCCAGACGACGAGCATCAGATAGCTTTCCGTGCCGAAATGCACACCGGATAAGCCCGGAATCGGCACCAGCTGCAGTATCATAAAGGTCACGGAGAATATCACTCCGATGACGGCCATGGCGCGCAGCGTGCCGCTGCCGTCGCCGTCGCGCTTCATCGTCACGAGTGTCGAAGCGCAGGTAAAGAAATATCCGATCGACGCGCCGATGGCCGACATATCCACGAACCAGCCCAGCGCCTCGCGTCCCAGGATCGGTCCCGAGAGCGAAACTATAATACAAAAGATCATAGCGTTCTTCGGAGTACCGTGTTTTTCATCGATCCTGCCGAAAACTTCGGGCAGGTAGCCGTCGCGGCTCATCGAGTACATCAGCCGGCTGGAGGCCAGATAAAAGCCCATGATGCCGGAGAGAACCGCGCAGGATACACCCACTCCTATGAGGACCTTGCCAAAATCTCCCAGCAGCTCTTCCGCCGCCACGAGCAGCACCCAATCGCCCGCCATGACCCGGTCGGGCCAATTCTCCAGAGCGGCCGCGGCGACCGTATTGTTTGAGGTGTATACAAAGCATCCGAAGGCAATGGCTACGACCAGGATCAGCATGACTTTTTTATACGAGAATTTGAATTCCTCGGCCGCCTGCGGGATAGTGTCAAAACCGACAAAAGCCCACGGCGCGATCGCAAAAGTCGCCAGGATCGCCGAGAGGACGCCCTGCGTGCCCACATGCGCAAAATCATTGATATTCTCGGTGGTGGCTGCAGCAGCGATGGCGGCCGCTTTGTCAAAGCCCCAGATCGGCTGCATGTTCACACCTTTGGCCTTTGCGGAGACGATCCCGGCAATGCAGAGCGTAAAAGCACAGGTCGCCAGAAGGCTCGCCAGTATCGTCTGCACGAAGCCAGCCTTTTTTACGCCGAGAATATTCAGCACACCAAAGAGCACCAGGATCCCCGAGGCCAGCAGTATCTCACCGAGGTGAACCTCAAAGCCGGCGATAGAGTAGGAAAACCCGAATTTAAGCAGATCGGCGCTGCCGTCCAGGCCGTCCACGATCAGGCCGATAGCCGTCGAATTCATGGGAACGTTCGTCAGATAGGCAGCCACGAGGAACCAGCCGCACAGGTACGCGGGTACTTTGCCGAAGCAGGCCTTGGTAAAAGTGAATTCGCCGCCGGCTTTAGGATATTTCGGCACCATATATGCGTAGCTGAAGGCGATGATTACCATGACCAGTGCACCGAGCACCATCGCGATGGCGGTGCCGGCGACACCGGAATTAGGCAGGAACTTCTTGCCCGGATTGATAAATGAACCCCAGCCAATGATGCAGCCAAAGGCTATCGCCCACACATGGATGGGCTTAAGCTGCCTCTGCAGGCCGATTTTCGCATTTTCGTTCATAAAACTCCTTTCAAAAGACGGGCATACTGACCAAAAGCCCGTTCCGTTTCATGCTGCCGTCATCGCTGACCGGCAGCACGCGTTTTCATCACGGCGATGTCACACGTCATAAGTACGGTCGATTGCCTTGAGCTCGCGGAAAGTATCGATCTCCACGATATCATCATCGCTGCAGGGCCTGACCTCTATACGGTAGCTGCCCCGGTAGACCTGGTTCGGCACGGTCTCCCAGTAACGTTCCTTGCCGCCGGGTGCCTCGTAGGCTTCCTTCAGATGTTCGGCCAGCTTTGCACCGTCGACCGCATTCCAGTAGTAGATGCCTACCATCTGGTAGCAGTTGAGGCCGCCAACCTTCTCCTGCGTGATGAAACGATCCTTGTCCGTCTCGAAACACCAGTCATCTGTGCGTTCCTTCCAGATTCCGAGCACGTCAGACTGATAGTGGTATTTCCTGATGATGGAGGGATTCGCCAGCAGCAGATCCGACTCCAGAACGTATGAATTCTGCATCAGATAGCGGGCTACGATGGCCGAGGAGATGTTGTTCGCCTCATTGTAGCTCGGGTTCTCCAGGAATTTGATCATCGGATATTTGTAGAGGAGCTGGTCAAACTGCTCCGCCAGATATCCGCGGACGATATATATATCGTCGATCCCCACAGCCAGGCAGGCGTCGATCAGACTGTCGATGATGCGCCGGCCGTTCACCCTGACCAGAGGCTTGGGGGTGTTAAGTGTGATAGGCACCAGACGGCTGCCAAAGCCCGCCGCGATAAAGATCGCCCGTTTTGCCCGGTAAGGTTCCAGTGCCGAAAGTCCTGCGGCGGTGATAGCGCCGCCCTCCGCGTATCCGGCCTCGGTAAGGTCCTTCAGGGCTTTATTAATCGTGCCCAGAGAATGGCCGGTCTTCTCTTCCAGGCCGCGCTGGCTCAGTCGCTCTCCCGCCTCCGCCAACGCAGCAAGTACGTCAAACTGCTTCTTCGTAAGATCCATTAAATACTATACTTCCTTTCGGCGCGTTCCTTCTGCCGCGCCAGATTTGATAATCTGTACTCTGATACTTCCTTTCGCCTCTCCGCTCCCGGGGAGAGAATGTTCATTTTTATCCGCAAAAAAGCGGATCAGTAAACTCATTTTCACGTTTTGCTGCAAAAAAGAAACAAGAAATGCTCTGCGTTCAAAACGCAGAGCGATGTTTTTAAATTTGAACACATTATCGCATGTGCGCCATAATATGTCAACCCATATATAAATAACTCTGAGCGGTACGGCATTATGCTTTTTTGTCGCACTAACCGTCTTTTGGCATAGAAAAACTCCCGCAGCCGGTTCGGCCGCGGGAGAACGGATCAGGCTTTACAGTCTTTCCTTCTTCTCGATATCAAGGAAGTACTTGTAAGTGTCCACGGTCAGCTCGCCGCAGGCGGCCTCATCGCAGGCGATGATAGCGGCGGGATGGAGCTGGAGCGCGGAGCAGGTCCACTTCTGGCTAACGCCGCCCTCTACCGTCGCGGCAAGGGCTCTTGCCTTGTTGTGGCCGCTGATGAGGACGAGAACCTCTTTAGAGTCCGTGACGGTTCCGATACCCACGGAAAGCGCCTG
>JAFSTX010000035.1 GCA_017445585.1 Lachnospiraceae bacterium | reverse complement strand
TACAGTATTCCGGACGTTCTGCTCAATTCAGGCGATGAAATAGCGCTGCGTTTTCCAATGGAAATAAAAATTGAAAAAGTTGACGACAGTGCAGCCAATTCAAAATATCCGATCTGTATATCCAGAGGGCCTCTGGTATATGCTCTGCCGGTTCCGGCTCAGTGGATACCTTATCCCGGCGAGCCGGTAACTCCTCTTCCCGACGGGTGGACGTGGTATAAGTGCAACCCTGACCTTTCTTTTGCTCCCGAAAAAACTGCTTTTCAGGCGCGTATAAACGGATCCTGGACAAGAGCGATCGACGAAAAGCTCTCACCCAGCCGCATTCGCGTCACGGAACATGAGGTTACCGGTTATGTCTGGGAAGAACCGCCCGTCACCCTTGAGGTACCTATGTACAAGGCTCCATATGCTAACAGCGCCACCGGCGACCGTACGCCGGAAACCTGGGAGGTCCCCGTAAAAGTCAGGGGAGACGAAGTGATGTGTACAATGGTGCCTCACGGCTGTACCAATCTCCGTATCACTTTTATACCGAGGGCAGACGTATAAAAAACGCTCTTAAATACAGCAGTGCAAAAAACCTGCCGGCTCTTTGACCGGCAGGTTTTTCATATCCCGCATTCCTTTTTGAATTTTTCCAGCTCTATAAGCTCGCCGCCGAGTACACGGCTCTTTTCTGCCGCAAAGGCAAGTATGTGGCTGTCTGCCGAGCGGTCTATCGTAGTCATTGAGGTCGTATCAAACTTATCTCCCCTCATGAAGCGTATCACATCGTAAACAAGCCTCGCGTCGCCTCCTCCGTGACCGGTAAAATCATCGCAGAGACAGTCCAGATCCACCTTTTGGGGTTCCTCGCAGAACCGCTGCCAGTAAAGCTCCTTGGCCTTGAAGTCTCCCCATATTTCTCCGCGGGTACCCATGACCCGTATGGTTCTCGTCTGGCGGTTTGAAAACCCGGTCATCTGGAAGGTTGCCGTAACGCCGTCCTGCAGGAGCATATTTACCACCTGATGGTCGACTACATCATTGTCCATTTTATATACGCATCTGCCGTAATCCGATGTTTTAAGAACCTCTGTAATATTCTCCGGAGTAGGCTCAGGGTGAAGAATGTTTGCGGGCCAGCCGGGTATCCTCGACATATAGTATTTGTCTGCATTAAACGGACAGTCGACAGAACACTGTGCGCATCGCTCTGCAGCTCCGTTCGGACAGTTTTCCGCCCTGAAGTAATCAAGTGATCCGAATGAAGTGACTTTTTCACAGGATTTGCCCGCAAGCCAGGCGATAATATCCATATCATGGCTGGATTTCGCCAGGATCATAGGACTGGACGCTGCCTCATTGTGCCAGTTTCCGCGCACATAGCTGTGTGCATAGTGATGAGCTCCGACAAGTTCGGCCGCCTCGATGCTCTCTACCTTTCCTATTGCTCCCTCAGCTATCAGACGCTTTATCTGCTGATAAAAGACCGTGTATCTGAGCACATGACAAATAAAGACCTTGCGGTTCATGCGCTTTGCGGCTTTAACCAGTTCCACGCAGTCGTCAAGCTTATTTGACATGGGTTTTTCAAGAAGCAGATCATAACCCCTTTCCATAGCCCTCATAGCGTGATCGCGGTGCTGTGCGTCCTGAGTGGCTATGACCATTATATCTGCAAGTTTCGGCATTTCCAGCAGGGCCTCAGCGCTGTCGAACATCTTCTCTGCCGGGAGATGAAGATATTTGTTCGCGGCGTCCAGACGAATACGCCTGATATCGGCCATAGCGGTTACTTCCATCTCATCGGGATATTTCAGCTGCTTTGCAGCATACGCTGTTCCCCTGTTGCCCATACCAAGTATGGCAAATGTTATTTTTTTCATTTCACTTCTCCCGCGGATCAGATGGGGTTACCCTTAAAACCGCTCTCCGGAGGTGTATAATCTCCGAAATACTCCGAAAAATCAAGCCCGATATCGGTACAAAGATCCATGATTTCAATCATGGTGTTATCATTTACGGGAATACCATCTTTTATTATCCTATCACCTGCGAGCGCTTCTTTTTCGCCGTGAGTATATATTCTTTCGGCGCCGTCGGCAAGAGGCGATGTGCGGAGTTTCTCGAGATAATCCGAAAGGTGTTTCTTGATAGCCTCCGCATCACCGAAAATCGCCGGATTAATAGCTGCAAAGCCATGGCTGATCTGGCCCCTGCCGTCTTTGCCAGTCTCATTGCTTGTCGTGCCCATTGAGATAATAGATGAAAATATCTCACAGACCATAGCCCAGCCGTATCCCTTGTGGCCTCCGGTGGTCTCATTGTCTCCGCCGAGAGGCAGAATACCGCCGCCTCTGTGTGCGGCTATATTAGCCAGGACACGGCCTGCATCACTGCAGCCCTGTCCTTTTTCATCGACCGCCCAACAGGAAGGCATGGGATAACCCAGCTTATTGTATACTTCAAGTTTTCCCCTGGTAACTACCGTTGTGGAAGAGTCAAAGTAGAAATCGTAAGGCTCCGCCGGTATTGCTATGCCTATCGGATTTGTACCAAGCATCGCTCTTTTCCCATGAGTAGGGACCATTATTGGATTCGTGTTGGTACACGATATGCCCATCAGGCCTTCCTTTGCGGCCATTTTCGCGTAGTATCCCGCGATACCGTAATGATTGGAGTTGCGGACGGTTACCATGGCAATGCCGCTTTTTTCGGCTTTCTCTATGGCAAGCTTCATAGCGTTATAGGCTATGACCTGTCCCATTCCGTCGTGACCGTCTATCACAGCGGAAACAGGTGTTTCAAAAACCGTCTCTGCCTTGGCATCCACACGGATTATGCCCTTTTTGATATTTTGGTGATACCTTGCCAGCCTCTGAACTCCATGGCTTTCAACGCCGTTAAAGTCGCTCGTCAGCAGCACATCGGTTATTATACTTGTATCCCGCTCCGAAAAACCGAATTTCAAAAAAGCTTCCGTACAGAGTTTGTGCAGAGTTTCATGACTCCAATACTGATATCCCATTTTTTCTTCCCTTATCAAAGCTCCATGATCCGGTTTTTTACCATTTCATAGCAATATACCGTAAAGTTATGGCAGAAGATCCGCTTTGCCTTTTCGATATACCCATCGGCTTCATCCCACCGGCCAAGGCCAAGCAACGCGAAGGCTTTAAGCGTATATCCGCTCATAAGGTTGTTTTTGACGATATCATCCTCAAAAGGCAGGGGTGAAGGGCAGCCCACACTGTAGTAGGTCCGACGGTCGCAGTCACGGATAAAGGCATCGGCAGTTTCCGACATCTCTTCCAGGATTTCTCTTGCCTGTGAGTATTGTCTGAGTTTTCTGCAAGCAAGGGCGCGGAACAGCGATATTTCCGAGACAGCTGCTTTGTACTCGGCAGCCTTTTCATAGGACTCTGCCGCAGACTCACCTTTTTTCTCATAAAGCAAACCGAGATAATAGTATATGTGCGCTTCCTGATTGAAGAAGGTCTTTGCCTCGCCGTATGATTTAGGCATATTAATGCCTTCAAGATACATGCTCTCTGCTTCCCCGTACCTGCCCTCTTCCGCAAGCTTGTTACCGTATAGCACATGCATCCACGCATGCTGCTTCGTCAGCTTGCCTTCACCGCCCTCGTAGATATGGAAGCGGCGGTTTTTGGCCATTTCTATGGCTTCTCTGTATTCTCCGGTCATACTCTTGAGCGTGAGCTTGTCCAGATAGCAATCGTCGCGCTGCTGCATGAGAGAATCATATTTTTCGTATACACCGAGCCTGATTTGCGGACTGTAGTCCATATTCTTCAGGAGCTGCTGATACTCCATCAGGAGACGGGGCTCCCCGGGCATATATTCAAGAGCTTTTTCCATGCAATCCTTTGCGCTAAGAAAGTCCTGCTTCTTGTCAAAATATGCAAAAGCCAGATTTCTGAATGCTTTCGCATACGTCGGCGCCAGCGATATTGCCTTTTCCCATAGTCCGATCGCTTTGTCATAATTGAATTTATCGTAATTCAGACATCCAAGATAATAATATGCTTTAGCTCCGTCCGGATACAGGTCTGACGCGGTTTTCAGAACCGGGATATCGTCTATGCGCGAAGGGAAGCAGAGCCCCTCATCCATGGAATCGGCTTTCCTGCAGCATTCCTCGGCCTCTTCTCTGTGGCCGGTGTGTTCAAGACAATACGCTTTATAATAGCCCAGAAGCGGATAATCTCCGCTGCACTTTTCCAGGGCAAAAAGCGCATCATCATATAAACCTGCTTTGATATAATCCGACACCGGATCAACAAAGCAGTCTGATTTGGATCCGAAGATATCCCTGATCTTATCTGAAACGTCCTCGTAGTGTGCCAGTTCGATCCACGCGGTAATGTCAAGGCCATCCTGATTCAGTATCTGATCGGTTATTTCTCTGGCCTCATTCGTTCTGTTTAGTTTTCTGAGAAGCGCCGCTTTCAGGATCTTCGCTCCCGTAAATCCGGTGTTGAACGAAAGCGCAACATCAAGCTTTGCAAGAGCAGCTTCAAACTCACCCCGTGACGAATCGATCCTTGCCAGCTCAAAATACGATGCTGACTTAAAGCTGTGATCCCAGGCGGCTTTGTACAGCGCGTCATAGGCTTCATCCAATCTTCCCAGATACTTCAGCGCAACACCTTTCAGGTACAGGAACTGAACATCCGGCGAATGCTGGTTTCTTGAAAGAAGCCTCTCTTCCGCCTTTTGCGCGTACCTGACGCAATCCTCGAAATTTCCGTTGCGAAGAGAGATTCTGGCCATCGCGGTGTTGCAGCGGGTATCCTGCGGATCACGCCGCAGAGCCTCCAGATAATAATCCTCAGCCCTGTAGTTGTGCTGCTTGTATTGCTCCAGATGAAGTCCGTTTATATAGAGTTCTTCAACCGAATCATACTCCGACGGACGTTTTACCGGCTTCCGGACCTCAATGGGCTGCTTCTGTCCCCGGATATATGTTTCGTAATCTACGAGCACCCTGCCGTTCCTGTCGGTGAGCGAGACCTTAATACCCTTCAGATTCATTTCACCCAGAGGAATCTCCTTTATCCAGGCCTTTGCGGGACTCATATCCGCGATATCGGAAAAAACAGTATTTCCCCTGTATCTGACTGTAACCGACGCCTCTTCATAGGATCCGGTCACATTAAAACCAATAAAGAGCTTTCCGTCTCTCTCTTCAACATTTACAGCCGCGTCAGCGGTGGCGTTCTTTACTCCTCCGATCTCAAAAATCGGATACCAGTACTGCTCAAATTCTCTGGCTTCATAGGGAGCAAGCCAGGTGAAATCCGGCTGATTATCTGTGTATACTCCGGTCATCAGCTCAATGTACGGGCCGTTTTTATCGGTTAGATTCGAACACCACATATCGCCGAATTCGCCCTTCCCCCAGTGCCAGAGCTTTTTCCCCGGAGCAATATGATGATTTGCCACCGAAACGATGCCCGAATGCTTTCCGCAGTCATATCCGGCGACAAAATCCATATTGCTCTGCTCCTGCGATACCAGAAATGATGAGGGAACTTTTATCGCGCCGAATCTGGAAATATCCGTACCGTCGCCAAAGTCAAACGGCCTTGCTGAATGGTTGATTCCCCTGGCTATCGGCCAGCTCATAACGCAGCGTCTGTCATGATCGTTTACCCATTCAACATCAGGCGGAAAGATCGTTCTGTATGAGTCGTTAGCCGGAACTGCAAGGTTCGCCCACCACAGAAAAAGCTGCGGCTGTTCGGTGCGGTTATAAATCTTTGCCTTGAGTTTAATATATGAACGGCCCGGAGCCACAGTTATTCCTGCCATCCCCTTCATGTGCGAAAGAGGCTCAACCTCGCCCGTCCATACGGTTTTTGAACCGTCAGCATTATCCTGTGCCCAGGCTTCAAGTCTCATGTGCGTCGTCGGTCTGTGGTGCTGAGGCCAGTTTATCTCTATGCCTCCGGATGTCCACGGCCCTGCCAGGCCGACAAGCGCAGGTTTGACCACCTCATTATGGTAAATGAAGTTGTAATCACGCAGTTTATCATATCCCATCAGGATCTTGCCGCCGATCTCGGGCGCTATCTGCGTCTTTATATACTCGTTTTCAATCGTGAAAATATCATAGCTCACATCAGCTTTTTCATCACTGATGCTGTCTGAAAAGGGCAGCGGATAGAGCCTGCCGGTAGAACCCTGATACGGCTTATGTTCAAAGAACATCGGTAGTTTTATCGGATCCTTTGGAACATAGGTCGGAATAATCTGCTTTTCGCGTTTTAAATCAACTTTAATCACCCTGGAACCCTCCTCTGTATTGCTAATTCTATCCAAAAGAGTTTTCCTCATAAATACAGAAAAAGCTGCTTTCATACGCAGCTTTTTCAATACTTTATTCTTTTGATCATTCCTCGGAGCCGGAGAGGGCCGTTTTCCGGTCACAGTTTAAAGCGGTAACCAACGCCCCAGATTGTCTCGATATACTGCGGATTGCTCGTATCGGCTTCGATCTTTTCGCGAATCTTTTTGATATGAACTGTGACAGTCGCTACATCACCCATTGATTCCATTCCCCAGATCTGTTCAAAGAGTTCATCCTTCGTATAGACATGGTTGGGATGCTCGGCAAGGAAGGTCAGCAGATCGAATTCCTTTACCGTAAAAGGCTTCTCCACGCCGTTCACGGTGACACGGCGGCTGGTCTTGTCTATGGTGATGCCGCGGATCTCCAGAATATCGTTTTTAGGTACGGCTTCGCTCGTCAGCCTGTCGTATCGGGCCAGATGCGCCTTGACTCTGGCCATGAGCTCGCCCGGGCTGAAGGGCTTCGTCACATAGTCGTCGGCGCCGAGGCCGAGGCCGCGGATCTTGTCGATGTCGTCCTTTTTAGCCGATACCATGATGATGGGGATGTCCTTCGTCTCGCGGACCTGTCTGCAGATCTCGAATCCGTCCACTCCTGGCAGCATCACATCCAGAATCAGCAGATCAAAATCCTCCGACAGCGCACGCGAGAGTCCCTCGGTGCCGTTATTTGCGATTTCTACCTTGAATCCGGAAAGCTCGAGATAGTCCTTCTCCAGCTCCGCGATGGACAGTTCATCCTCTACTATCAGTATCCTGCTCATTGTCAGCCTCCCTGTATTTTCTGAGCTCAAAATGCATCACTGTACCTGCGCCGAGATCTCCGGTCGCCCAGATCCGCCCACCATGGTCCTCTATGATCTTTTTTACTATGGACAGTCCGATGCCGCTGCCCCCGGTGGAGGAATTGCGGCTGGAATCGGTCCGATAAAACCTGTCAAAGACGAAAGGCAGGTCCTTTCTGTCTATACCTTTGCCGTTGTCTTCGATCTCTACCTGTATCCGGTCTCCTCCGTCCCGTATCCTGATGGCCATATAGCCTTTTTTCTTGTCCATGTATTTGACGGAATTACTGACTATATTGTTCAGGACACGCCGCAGCTGCTCTGCATCTCCTGCGATCATCGTCTTGTCCGTCAGATAATTGTAATACGTCAGCTCGATGCCCTGCGAATCCAGATCGTCTCTGATCTCCTCAGCATATCCTCCAAAGAAGCTCTCTACGTCAATCGGGCGAAAGTCATATGGTATACGGCTGGTCTCGATCCTGGAGTAGAGCGTCAGTTCGTCGATCAGAGCGTCCATATCGTTTGCCTTGTTATAGATGGTGCGGACGTATTTGTCCAGCTTGTCCGGGCCCTGTGCCACTCCGTCGAGGATCCCGCCTGCATAGCCCTTTATCGCCGTGATGGGAGTCTTGAGGTCGTGGGAGATATTGCTGATGAGCATGCGGTGATCCGCGTCGATCTGCATCTTTTCTTCGGCGGTGGCCTTGAGGCGCTTTCGCATATCCTCAAAATCCCTGCACAGATCTCCGATCTCATCGCCGCTCTTTATGTCAAGTTCATAATCGAGATTGCCCTGACTGATCTCTCTGGTAGCTTTTCGCAGCTCCGAGACCGGTCGTATGAAGCTCGTGTAGATCCACGTGGCGAGTATAAAAGCCGTGACCGACAGCGCAAGAATGACCAGCGTAAGGATAGTACCGTCATCCCTTTCCAGATGCGGCGCCAGCCAGACCGTCAGCACCAACAGCAGTATCGGCATGAGAATGACGATCAGAAATGCTATGATGAGTTTCGTTCTGAGTTTCACGGTCCTCCTCCCGGATCAGTCCAGTTCTACAACTCTCGTTCCGAAATCACCGTACTGGAGGAATTCGTTCCTGCCGACGGAGACCATGGCATTTACGATGCCTTCGAATATACCGAGGAATTTAACGTGTGAAGCGGTGGTGATAAGGCTCGTCTCGCCGCCGTAGAGCATCACATATTCCCCGGATACCGTAATATGCGTGTATTCAAAATCAAAGCCGTAGCTGAGAGTCTCGTCACCGGTCATATCATAGACCTTGAGCGTGTATCCTCCGTTTGCCGAGCGGAGCACCACCGCGGCCATACCGTCTCCGGCAGCTACGCTGCTCACGCGCTCTGTATATATCACCTCTTCGGATACCTTCGGAGAGGCAGCGTTCTCCAGCGAATAGAACACGGCTCGGTCGTCTCCGAAGGCCACGGCGCTGCGTGCCGACAGGTATTCTACCTCCGGGAAGAGGATATCGTCGTACTCGTAGAATCCGACCACTCTGTCGGAGCGGTCCTTACCTTCATCAAAATTCAGGAAAGATATCCTCGTCTGCACGCTTCCCCGATCAAGGAAAGTGAGCGAAAGCACCAGCCCGGTACCCGACGGCGAGAGCGACATCGCTATCGGATAGCCGCTGCTCTCGGCGAGGACGTTTTTGACTTCGATATCGAGCTTGCGCCCGGTCCTGTCATAGAAGACGACCGAACTCGTATTGCCGGAGCGCGTCATAAAGGCTCCCATACCGTAGCTCGACACCCCAGCCGCCGCGATCTGAGCCGGGAGCGTATATCCCGTGACCGCACCGTTCTCGTCAAAGACAGAGACTTCCGTGCCTCCGCGGTCATACACCAGCGCATACGGGCCTGAAGATACCAGCACCGGATCGGTCATGGTATAGCCCTGATCCCAGTTGCGTTCTCCCTTCATATCAGTGGCACTGATACCGTTCGCGGAATACCCCAGGATCAGCTTGCCGAGCGTCGCACAGTACCTGGAGCCGGAGTCGCTCTCTGAGAGCACGTTGTAAGAATCGTAGCTCCGGCTCTCCTCCAGATGGGAAATCAGCCAGAGCGCGGCAGCTCCGACGGCGATCACCGCCACCACTATCAGCACACGGATCAGTCGTCTGCGCGCTGCAGCAGTCTCTGCCGCGTGGATCTCGTCCAGCGTGCGGTTTGCCTGTCTTTTCTTTTTTATTTCATCAAACTGGTTGTCCGGCATTTCTCCTGCCTCTGTCTGAATCTGCATCAAAACCCGCAGTCTCTGTCTGCGGCACCGTCTCAGTTCCCGATCTCTCTGTATTTGCCGCCTATAGGTGAAGCGGGCGATACCGTATCATCTGTGAGCCTGATCTCAGTGACACAGTCCTTGCTGATGATCACGTTTGTTCCGTCGGCATCTGTCACCGTCGCGGAGATAGACAGCTGCTGGCGGACAGGTCTTCCTGAATCATCCACGTTCAGCTTACCCTGCACCGCTCCCACGATGACCTGCATATCGGCATATCTCTCCCACAGCGACGTAAGTCCGGGGATCACGGCTGCCCTGTCCGCGGAGACCACATATGTGATCAGCTTGCCGCCGTCCTCGGTATCCTCGGCAATGATCGCCTCAAAATCCGCCTCCGTCAGCATTTCCGCGAAAAAGTACTGTCCGCACTGCCTGAGCACCTCCTGCCATTCGGCGGCATAGAAGACGCCGTTGCCGTTTACCGAGGCATAGTACCTGCCGTCGCTGTAATACGCCTCAAAAGGCGATTCTATCGAGGTTCCGACTCCCGGATCGATCGCCATGGTCCCCGAAAGGCTCATGACCCGCGCCTCTCCGAGACTGATCACGACGGTGCCCGATGCGGTCGTCACGGATTCGTCAGCTCCCTTCGTAAAGGTCGTCGTATCGGAAAAACTGCATTCCGCACCGGCTGCGGAATTATATCTCTTTACAGCCTTGGCATATAGGTCCGCGGGCTCTCCGCAGGCGGTCAGCATCATGGCCAAAGTCAGCGCCGTAATGATTCCCAGAATCTTTTTCATGTCGCGTTCCTTTCTGAATATGTTTGGTCCTGCCGTCTGTCCGCAGTCAGCTCTGCATCGCATCACTGAGGGCTGCGAACTGCTGCAGGCTGAGCGCTTCGCCCCGTATCATCGGATCGAAGCCGCACCGCGATATGGCTTCCGCCGCCTGTTCCTTAGTATAGCTGAGCTTACCGCTGCCGTTTATCGCATTTACCAGAGTCTTTCGCCTCTGTTCAAAAGCGGCGTGTATCAGATCGAACATCAGCCGCTCGCTGCGGACCTTCACCGGCGGCGTCTCATGACACTCCAGCGTGATGACAGCGGATGCCACATTAGGCCGCGGGATGAAGCAGTTAGGCGGGACCGTGGCGGCGTACACAGGTCTGGCGTAGTACTGCACCGCGAGCGAGAGAGCACCGTAGTCCTTCGTGCCGGGTCCTGCCATCATACGCTCGGCGACTTCCTTCTGGACCATCACCGTGGCGCTGATCATGGGCACGCGGCTTTCGAGCAGTTCCATTATGATCGGCGTCGTGATGTAGTAGGGGAGATTAGCCACGACCTTGATCGGACGTCCGCCGTTCTTCTCTTCTGCAAGCTGCCTGATGTCCAATTTCAGGATGTCGTTGTTTATGATATCGACGTTTTCGTATTCTTTCAGGTTCTCCTGAAGGATGGGTATCAGAGCCTCGTCGATCTCCACTGCGGTCACGCGGCCTGCGCGCTCGGCGAGCGCCTCTGTCAGCGTGCCGATGCCTGGGCCGATCTCCAGCACATAATCATCGCGCGTAAGCCTGGCGGAATCCATTATCTTTTCCAGCACGCGAGCATCTATCAGGAAATTCTGCCCGAAACGCTTTCGGAAGCTGAAATCCCGACTCTGTATGACCTCTATGGTTTTCTTCGGATCGACAAGTTTCATATATGTGTAATCATTTGCACTGCAGACGGCCGTCCGAAAGCCCGTTTTGTTTGGCTGCCCGGCCTCGTCCTCTCTGTCAGAGCCTGTAGAATCTGCAGGCGTTCTCCCAGGTGATCTCCTCGATCTCCCCGGGTGTAAGCCCCCGGATCCGTGCCATCTCGCTGATTACGAGCGGCAGATAGAGCGATAGGTTGCGCTCGCCGCGGTGCGGCACCGGAGGCAGATACGGACAGTCGGTCTCGAGCAGCAGGCGATCGAGCGGCATCCGCTCCACGATCTCCTTTTGTTTGCGGCCGTTCTTATAGGTCAGCACTCCGCCGATACCGATATAATACCCCAGATCCAGAAAGCGTTTCGCCATCTCCCATTCGTAGGAAAAACAGTGTATCACCGCGCTGACCCGCTCCCCGGCGATCTCCTTCATGATATCATAGGTGTCCTGCGCTGCGTCACGACTGTGGATGATGACCGGCATGTCCAGCCGGAGCGCGGCTTCAAGCTGCGCACGGAACCACTTTCGCTGAATGCCGCGGTCGGGATCGTCCCAGTGATAGTCGAGACCGATCTCTCCTATCGCTGCGCATCGCGCATCCGCCGCCATTTCATCAAGCCAGGAAAGCCCGATCGTCTCCAGCTCCGGAGTATCGCTCGGATGCACTCCCGCCGCGGCATATATGCAGTCATATCTGTGTGCCAGAGCGAGCGCCGCGGCGCTGGTACTCTGCGATGATCCGACGTCCACGACGCGGCCGATGCCCGCACCCGTCAGCGAATCGAGTATCTCATCCCGGTCCGCGTCGAACGCTTCATCTTCATAATGTACGTGTGAGTCGAATATCATATACTCTGCCTGAATTTGTGCGTGCCGCGGGAGATATCTGCCGCGCTGACCCGCAAAATGTGTTTATGCGATCTCCGAACCGGAGGGAAGGTTCGTATCCTCCGGAGTCATGAGAGCAAGCTTACCGTCGGGCCCTTCCGCGCAGAGCAGCATTCCCTCCGAGAGCAGACCGGCGAGCTTGGCCGGCTTCAGGTTCACGAGTACCATGACCTTTTTGCCCACCATATCCTCGGGTTTATAGTAAGCCTTGATGCCGGAGAGGATCTGCTTCGTCTCGCTGCCGATGCGGACCTGCGAGCAGAGCAGCTTCTTGCTCTTCGGGACTTCCTCGCACTTTACGATCTCGCCGACAGCAAACTGGCACTTCGCAAAATCGTCATAGGTGATCTCAGGCTTCAGCTCAAGCCCGACAGCGCCCTCAATCTGCTCGCCGGACTTTTCACCGGCGGGAGCGTTCTCCTCGGTCTTGGGCGCGGGGAATTTCTCTTCGATGAGTTTCATCGTGGCCTCGGGGTCAAGCCTTGCAAAAAGGATCTCCGGCTTATCGGTCACCTTCGATCCGGAAGGATAGACCTCAAAGCTCTTGATATCCGCGACTGCGGGGAGCTCCGTACACAGCTGCGCGCCGATCTTCCCGGCAGTACCGGGCAGGAACGGCGCGAGCATAGCAGCGCCTGTCTCGATGCCGCAGACCAGATTATAAAGTACTTCGGCAAGACGGTCCTGCTTTGACTCATCCTTTGCCAGCGCCCAGGGCATAGTCTCGTCGATATACTTGTTGCAGCGCTTGAAGAGATCAAAGATCGCAGTCAGGGCGTCCGCGACGCGAAGCTCATCCATGAGCCTGTCGACGTTCTCTATAGTCTCAGCGGCAGTCTTTTTCAGATCCGCATCCACGTCCTCCACAGCTTCGGTGCTTCTGACCAGCCCGCCGAAGTATTTGTTGCTCATGGCGATGGTGCGGTTCACCAGATTGCCGAGAGTATTTGCCAGATCGGAGTTTATGCGCTCGATCATGAGCTCCCAGGTGATGACGCCGTCGTTTTCAAAAGGCATCTCGTGAAGTACGAAGTATCTGACCGCATCCACGCCGAAGAGATCCACGAGCATATCGGCATAGAGCACGTTTCCTCTGGATTTGCTCATTTTGCCGTCACCCTGCAGCAGCCATGGATGGCCGAAGACCTGCTTCGGAAGCGGGATATCCAGCGACATCAGGAAGATGGGCCAGTATATCGTGTGAAAACGAATAATATCCTTGCCGATGAGGTGCAGATCGGCGGGCCAGTACTTTTTGAAGCGCTCACTGCTGTTGCCGTCCACGTCATATCCGATGCCTGTAATGTAGTTCGTCAGGGCGTCAAGCCAGACGTAGACCACATGTTTCGGATCGAAATCCACCGGGATGCCCCACTTGAAGGATGTGCGTGACACGCACAGATCCTGCAGGCCCGGCTTTAAGAAATTGTTCATCATCTCGTTCTTTCGGGATACAGGCTGTATGAACTCGGGATGCTCCTCGATGTACTGTATGAGTCTGTCGGCGTATTTACTCATTTTAAAGAAATACGCCTCTTCCTTTGCCTTCTGAACGGGGCGCCCGCAGTCGGGACAGACCTTTTCTCCGTCTTTGTCCACGACCTGGCTGTCTGTAAAGAAAGACTCGTCGGGAACGCAGTACCAGCCTTCGTAGTAGCCCTTGTAGATGTCGCCCTTGTCGTACATCTTTTTGAACATCTTCTGGACCTGTCTCTCATGGTCCTCGTCGGTGGTACGCATGAATTTGTCATAGGACAGATTAAAAAGATCGAACTGACTTTTTATCACGGACGACGTCTGATCTACGTATTCCTTTGGAGTGACGCCCGCCGCGACGGCCTTGTTCTCGATCTTCTGGCCGTGCTCATCCGTGCCTGTCTGGAAGAAAACATCATAGCCCTGGCTGCGGCGATATCTGGCGATAGCGTCGGCGAGGACTATCTCGTAGCAGTTTCCGATGTGGGGCTTGCCGGATGCATAAGCAATTGCCGTGGTAATGTAATATGGTGTTTTAGGCATATGAGCCTCCTTTCTCAGAGGAAATGCAATCCGCACTTCCTTCGCCGCTTCGGTTGACCCGCGGCTTTTCTATTTTTGGCCGGGCGTCCGGCACCCGGCGAAGGTCCGTTATCTGTTGTTCATGATGCGGTCGGCCACGTAGACGCCGCTCGCGGACGCATGCGAGAGCGAGTGAGTGACGCCGCAGCCGTCGCCGATCATATACAGCCCGGGATAGCGGGTCTCGAGATTATGATCAAGCTCGACTTCCATATTGTAGAACTTGACTTCCACGCCGTAGAGCAGGGTATCGTCGTTTGCGGTGCCTGGTGCGATCTTATCCAGCGCATAGATCATCTCCACGATGCCGTCCAGGATACGCTTTGGCAGAACAAGGCTGAGGTCTCCCGGAGTCGCCGCCAGAGTAGGACGCACAGTCCCCTCTTCGATGCGCTTCGGAGTGCTGCGGCGGCCTCTCTCAAGATCACCGAATCTCTGCACTATAACGCCGCCGCCGAGCATGTTCGACAGGCGCGCTATACTCTCACCGTAGGCGTTGCTCTCTTTGAACGGCTCGGAAAAATGCTTTGATACGAGCAATGCAAAATTCGTATTGGCCGTGCGCTTTGCCGGATCCTCGAAGCTGTGTCCGTTCACTGTAATGATGCCGTTTGTGTTCTCATTGACCACGATGCCGTACGGATTCATACAGAATGTACGCACGCTGTCTTCGAATTTCTCGGTGCGGTAGACGATCTTGCTCTCGTAGAGCTCGTCCGTGATGCTCGCAAAGATCTCAGCCGGAATCTCCACGCGCACTCCGATATCCACACGATTCGACTTCGTATTTATGTCAAGCTCCCTGCACATCTCTTCCAGCCATTTGCTGCCGCTGCGGCCGACCGAGACGATGCACTGCCTGCCGGTAAAGACGCCGCTGTCGGTATCTATGCTGTAGCCTTCTTCGGTGACTTTTATGCTCTTTGCAGGTGTGTTGAAGTAGAAATCCACCTTGTCCTTAAGTTCGTTGTAGAGATTGCCGAGCACGATATAGTTAATATCGGTTCCGAGATGGCGCACGGAAGCATCCAGAAGCGTCAGCTTGTTCTGCATGCAGCGCTTTTTGAGCTCGGTACCGGCCGTAGAGTACATGGCTGTACCCTCGCCGCCATGTGAGGTATTGATCTCGTCCACATAGTGCATGAGCTCGAGAGCTTTTTCCTTACCGATATACTCGTAGAGATTTCCACCGAAATCATTGGTTATATTATATTTTCCGTCGGAAAAAGCGCCCGCTCCCCCGAAACCGTTCATGATCGAGCAGGGGCTGCAGCCGATACAGGTCTTGATTTTCTTGCCGTCGATAGGGCAATGTCGCTTTTCAAGGACATTGCCGGTCTCAAGCACAGCGACCTTCAGGTCGGATTTTTTAGCAAATTCATAGGCGGAGAAGATGCCTCCGGGTCCTGCGCCTATGATGATAACGTCGTAATTCATGCAGTTCTTTCATCCTTTCTGTCTGCCCGCCGCTTCTGTCATGCGGAGCGCAAATCCCTTCAAGCGGCACTAAACGGAGCACTGCCTGGGCAGCGCTCCCGATGGGCACAAAAATACGAATAGTATTTTAACACAAGTATTCGGGAAAATATAGCATGAAATCAGAATACCGCTTTTCAGCCAATCAGCTGCGAAAAGCGCCGGTGGTATATGGCAGGAATATGCTGAATTTACCGACGGTATAGCGCAGTGAGGTCTCCACTGCGCCGCGTTTTTTCTCTGTCGGATTAAGCATCAAGGCACTGATATCTGCAAGTGCGGTTTCTAAAGCTTTGTCCCGCAGACTCCGCAGGCAGGGCAGATGCCGGGCGCAGACTTATTCGTTGCCATCTTTTCAGAGTTCTGTGCGGGCGTAGGCTCCGGTACCGGCATAGGAATGGGCTCCGGTGCGGGAGAAGGTATCACTTCGGCTGCGGGCATAAGTACAGGTGCAGGTTCTGCTGCGGACATAGGTACAGGCACGCCGGGCCGCATCCCCCCGATAGGCTGAGGAACACCCTGCGAACCATTCCCCGCCACACGTCTGCCGCAGTATTTACAGAATACCGCGCTGTCGAATATCTCCTTGCCGCAGAAAATACAAAACATAGTCATATCCTCCGTTTACTTTCTCTATAGAATTTTACATCAAAGCAAATCTGCCCGCAAGGTAAGATACCCTACTCCGCCGGAGCGGGTTGTGGTGGCAAATCCGAAACTTATATGCTAAAATGTGGTGCATTGATTTCTGCTCAGGCAGCACCAGTGCTATTGCAGCGGAAACCGGCGCGGCGGCTTAAAAAAATATATCGGGGAACGGACATGAGAAATTACGAAGACAAAAGCTATAACAGAGAAGAATACGACAGGCTCTGTGAGAGACATACAGGGTCAAATGACATCTTCCGTGGCAGGATCCTGCACGTCATGGACGATACCGTCAGCCTTCCCAACGGCAAGAGCGCGTCGCGCGAGCTGATCCGCCACATTGGCGCAGTGTGCGTCATCCCAGTCACGGAAGACGGAATGGTCTATGTAGAACGCCAGTACCGGTATCCGATAGACCGCGTCATAACAGAGATCCCTGCCGGCAAGCTTGACAGCGACGACGAGGACATACTCGAAGCGGCAAAGCGAGAGCTGCGCGAGGAAACGGGTCTTACCGCCGAAGCCTGGACTGATTTGGGCCTTTTCTTCCCGGCGGCCGCTTACTGTGACGAAACCATCACCATGTTTCTTGCACGCGGCCTGCGCGAAGGCGTGCAGCAGCTCGATCCCGACGAATTTCTGGACGTAAAAAAGGTGCCGCTCACCACTCTCGTAGACGAGGTAATGAACGGCACCATAACCGATGCCAAAACGCAGTGCGCGGTACTTAAAGCCGCAAGGCTGCTGAAAATATGAGAACTAATGCGTCTTCGCATCGCAGCGACTTCTTATACTCTCAGCTCCACAAAAGTCCATCAGAAACCGGACAGCTTTTATCACACCCCGAAAAATACCTTGTGATAGAATTCGGCAGTCTTTTCTTCACCGAACTTTGCCTTAAAGATATCTGTCGAGACGCCGCCGTTGCTGAGCAGCGCGTCTACATATGTGCGGTTGCGGGCGGCTTTCTCCGCCGCATCCGCGACCGGAGCGGCGTCGGTATCCAGATAGGCTTCCAGTGCTTTGACGGCCAGCTCCTCAAATGCCGAGGCGTCTGACTTCTTCCCTTCAAAGCGCATGCTCTGGGGGAGTCTAACCTCATCGTACCAGTGCGGGCCGGGATCCTTGAGCGACGGGTCTGCAGCCAGTGCTGCCCCGCACCCGGATGCCGTTATCTTATCAAACCTGCCAAGGTCGCACGGCCCATTCATGGTATCATACAGTTCAACGATCAGAGTCTCCCTGCCCATCGCGCTGATACGGTCATAAGAATACAACGGCAGATCACGCTTTGTGGGCGTAATCACAAGAGTATCCATATTCATCAGACCAAAGAAGCCCTTTGCCTCCATGACACACACGTGACCGAGACCCTCCGCGTCAAAGGCTCTGGTGTGAAACTTCATTCCCTTGACCTTCAGATGTTCCCACTCTCCTGCAGGAAGTCCGGTAAGCAAATACTTCTCCCTGATAATCTCAAGAAGTCTTTCCATATCAGTTTTCCTCCGGTTTTTCAACAAGACCGTTTTTGCGCAGCAGCACTACTCCGAGCAGCAGCATGCCTTCTCCGACTATATTCACTCCCTCTGCTATCCAGTTCATTGCCGCTCCCGAAAAATCCCTGGTCGACAGATAGCCCATGCCCAGCGAGCAAACAAACGATACCGCAAAAAACACGATAAGCAAAGGCTTCTTGAGGCGTTTTGCCAGCACGCACAGACCTGCGTCCATCATCCCGAGCCCGAGCACCATGAACGTGATAAAAATGATTGTCCCCGTAAATACCGGCGGTGCCACGGCCAGCAGTGTTTCCTTCTGTCTGTGGGTGAGCATCGCGACCATTCCGATGCCTGCCAGCAGAAAGCCAATGGCCTGCCCTGGGAACATCATATCGGAAAGTCGCTGGAAATCGCAGATATTCAAGGCATAGAGGAGCTTATACGTAGCTTTCAGAAGGCCGGCGCTGATGACATATATGGTTCCCGCGGCAAAAAGGGCGAACGCGCCTTTGCTCATCCTGTAGTACAGACTGCGCTGCAGCAGGATCGCCGCTGCGGCAAACAACGCTACGGGGATATAGTCAACCAACGACATTATCACAGAGAAATCCTTCATCAACGATCACTCCTTATCCTCTTTCTTGTTTAAATGATAGATCGGAAGTCCCGGAATGATAATAGGCGTGGTATTGGCATAGGCGTTGTAGCGAAGATCGCTGCCATAGCGCTTCATCTGACGCTTTTCCAGTCGCTGCGCGCCGTTGAACATGATAAAGGTGATGCAGATCAGAGCGATCACCGCCACGAGCCACTGTCCGAAACCGGTATAGGTGCTGATCCCTCCGATAAAGACTCCGCACCAGAAAATGATCTCACCGAGATAGTTGGGACAGCGCACTATGCTGTAGAGGCCCTTCGTCGCGACCATATCGGGATTTTCCTTCTTCTGAGCGGTCTTCTGCATATCGGCCACTGTCTCGAGCACGAGGCCAAGCACGCTTATCACAATTCCGATAACCGGCAGGACCGCGTCAGCAGAGCCGTTCCTGAAGCGGAAAAGCATAGGAGAAAGCTGCATCACGTATAAAGCCGAAACAAAGATCCAGATAGCAACAAGCACGAAAACCGGCATCTTTTTTGCACCGTTTTTATCGAGCGTGCTGTGAGCCACCTCAGTCTTTTTGAATGAAGCGTTCTTGAGCTCACGCACAAGCAGAAAGCCCGAGAGCCTCGCGCCGTACATGATAAAAAGCAGCATCTGAAGCGCGACAAGCCAAAGCTGCGTGGCAGTGGGGTCTACGAGATACATGACAAAAAGCGCTATACCTCCGAGAGCAACGGCAAAACCATAGCCGATCGACAGGAAATAAACGAATTTATAAAATCCGACTGCACACGCCGCAGCACAGACGATAAAAAGGATTCCAAGAGCCGACCAGTACATATTTATGCCTCCTTAGCAAAGTATTTCTTTATATACTCGGCAAAGCTCTTCTCTCCGACCGCGGTGTCTCCCACCAGATCGTGGCTGAGAGTCCATTTTGAGAAAAGAATGATGTCATGCTTGCCGGCCTTTTTGATCTTGGGAAGGTTAGCCAGAATACCGAAGAGCCAGATCGGAGCCCATTTGATCTTCAGCGGCTTGCCCGCCGCCTCAAAGCACATGGCAGCCATCTCCTCGTAAGTATATGTTTCCTTGCCGCCCACATTATAGGTGACGTTGGTATCACACATATGCTCTACGATGAAATCGGCAAAATCAGGGCAGTCCACCACGTTTGCGCGGACCTTGCCGTAGCCCTTTAAAAGCTGCATTTCGCCCTTGTCCACATAGGGCTTGAAGACCTTTGCGATATCATAGAAATACCCTGTAGGACGGTAGATAACCCAGTCCATAGGCTGCTTTTTGATCTCCTGCTCTACCAGATACTTCGCATGAAGCATTGGGACCTTCTCGGCGCCGGGCTGATCGCACGAGATGACAGAGATATAGTTGAACTTCTTCACTCCGGCTCTCTTTGCCTCCTCGTAGAGGTTCATATTGCCCTTGAAGTCGATATCGTACGCAGTGAAGCGCGTGGATGCTCCGGTCAGGCCCATTGTGGTGATGACCGCATCTGCTCCGTCGCAAAGTCCGGCAAGCGTTTCGGGATTTGTTGCGTCGATGGAGACAAAGCTGTATTTTCCGGCCGTATCCTCCACCTCACGCTCCTTCAGATCGGCAGCGACAACCTCGTGCCCCGCCCGGCACAGACTCTTTAGTATCTCGGCGCCCAGATTACCGAATGCTCCTGCCAGTACTACTTTCATAATGATTCCTCCTGAATGTTTTTTTGAGTTTTCTCATATCCTGTTATTTCTTGCTTTTCTCTTTTGATCGCTTGTCATTGATTATCTTCATGTGCTCGGCGGTGATGAGGTACACGTTGTTCTCACGGGCCCAATCCACGCAGCCCTTAAGCACAAGCGAGAGGAAAACTCTCGGAACGTTCAGGATAGTCATCAGCGCGTCGTCCGTGAACTTGATCTTGTCATCGGCGCGGTCGGCGGCATAGCGGACCGACGCCAGCGAAGCCTGCCTCATCTGCAGAAGCTCCGAACGCATGCGGCTCTTGCGATGGAACCAGAAATTCTTGCTGTCGCGGTAACCATAGTCTACGGGCAGCGCGGGGAAATCCTTTGCGCGGACACCGTTGATGATGGCGTCGCTGTACTTCTTCTTCATCAAAATTCGATCCACTCTTAGGATGAAATGTGCGCCGAATTTGCTTGTGATACCGTTAAAATCATGGTATGGCGGCTCGTAGCCCTCCAGCTGTCCGGGCTGGTCCGCAGCCGCTCCGTCCAGCTCGCGCATCCACGTGCACTCAATGACCTGAATGGCATCAGTCAGGACCTGCGGACGCACGTCCGACGGATCCTCTTCCTGGATCTGGCTCTGCTCCAGACGGAAATTGCATTTTGCCATCTTTTCCTCGGGCTTGTCGCCGGGCCAGGACAGCTTCACCGCTTCTTTAAAGAACTTCGGATCATCTGGGATGAAGTTCAGCGCGCATTTACCGTTCTTCAGGATGTGCTGCGCAGTGTTCGACGAGTTGCGGCAGCTCAGCAGCATGGCGTAGTAGTCCTTGCCTGCCACATAGTAAGGCTGCACCAGCGAGTACGGGCCGAGGCTCGTCTTGCCGTCATCTGTCAGCGTGCTGATGATGACCGTAGGCATCGGGAAAAACAGCGAGGTCTGATAGAAATTGTCTACGATTCTCAAATTTTCAAAACTGCTCATAATATATCTCCTTTTCAGGTTATAATCTGATACAAGGGACGTCAGGGTCTATGCGAAAACTCTCCTCAGCGCGACCCAGATCCGGTCAAACGCCTTGCCCTCCATGGTCCAGTAAAGCAGGCTCTGCGCGGCGAATTCCGCAAGCCATCCGCCATCCTCGCATCCGTCAAAAAGCGGCTCTATGATGGCTGCTATCTGAGATCGGAGTTGTCCGTGATGTCCTGCTATCGCTGCTTCGTACGGTGCCTTCGCCGACGGATCATTAAAAAGCGTCTCATGCTCTTTGGCGTAATCCGCCAGACATGTAAAGATATGCCGCATCACCAGCTCCGGCTCACGGCTCTCCGCGGCCTTCATCCTGCGGACGCACTCCTGCCAGTCCTCCAGCATAAAAGCCGCTATCATCACGTCCTTTGAAGGAAAATAATTATAGACCGTCCCGGCCGCCAGTCCGCAGGAGCCGGCTATCGACCTGATCGTAGTCGCGGCGTACCCTGCGCTCATGACCTGACGTCTTGCCTCCGACAGGATCATCTCTCTTGCATTCTCAATAATCTTAGGCATTTTTGCTCCCTTTGGCGTGCTGGCATTTTCTTTTTATGAACACGTTCATTTTAATTGTATGTTAAATTCATGTCAATATACCGCGGCGGTTTTAGTATAAAAAACGGCTGCCGAAGCGGTATATGCAAAACATATTATCCTCCGTTATGTCCGATAGTAGTTGAAAGGCCGCGGGAGGCTCAGGCCACCGCGACCTTTCGGGGAGTATATTGGAGATAATCGTCTAAGGTCTGGTAAGCCCGATATATGCTTCCTCACCGCTGGGAAGCACTATATAGCCTACCACTCTCTGGCAGCCTGCCGAATAAAAGAACCGGTTCAGGGTGACTGCTCCAATACTGCCTACCATATAGACAGTACCGTCCTGCTGGAAGCTTCCCGAGCAGTCATAGGAGACACCCGTCACACTCTGCCAGCCGAGCTGATCATCATACAGCTCGGAGATGGGGTCAACCTTCATAGAAAACTCTGTGCCGGCCGCAGTGATCTCACCCACGCAAAGCTCTTCTCTGACCACATCATAATACTCTGCTGTCTCTTCTCCGTCGACATAGACAATGAAAGCCTTCCATCGCCCGCTGAGGACCTGAAGGTCCGGCATGTTTACAATATCGTCGGGAAGATTGCCGTACGAATAATCAAAGAACCAATCAAAATCACCACGTTCAGGCATGCTGTAGATATCTGTGACCTGCACCGGCTCGGTCGGAGCGGTCGGAGCGGGCGGATCTGTAGGTGCCTCCGCAGTGGGCTCCGGACCGGGATCAGTGAGAGGCTCTGTAGGCTGCGGTGGTACTATCACGCCGGACGTGCTCTGATCGGCCGCTGTCTGATCGTCAGCTGCAAGGGAAGATCCCGGCGCATATGCGCTGCCGGGCGTTCCGTCACTACCGTCATTCCCCGTTCCTCCTCTGAAGAACAGGAAATAAGCGCCGACGGCAAGTCCCGCCACGGCAAGCACTGCTGCAATAATGATGATTATTACCTTTGAATTGGATTTCTTTGGCTGCTGCCCGTATGCTGCGACAGGGGTGGCGTTCCAGGGCTGCTGATAGGGCTGCTGCGCATAATTCTGCGGAGCATTCTGCCAGCCCTGCCGGTAAGGCTGCTGTTCATAACCCTGAGGGGCATTCTGCCAGCCCTGCTGCTGATAGAGCGGCTCCGGTGCAGGAGGAGGCGTCTGTGCGGGTGCAGGAGCAGGCTCCGGACCGGATACAGTTCCGGCGGGATCATTTTCTATATCGAGCACCTGCATCCCGCAGAACGGGCAGAATCTGGTGCTGTCGGGGATCTGTTTGCCGCAGTTTTCGCAAAACATGAAGTTTCTCCTTTAATATGTCATATCTGTGATATATGCAATAACACTTCTATAACATATCATTCGAAGAAGACAAGGACAATCCCGGCCCGGCTTTTGTCATTGACAAAAACATCTATATTTATCTGTCCAGATGTACATCCACCTGATTGAAGGGAACTACGACGCCGTTTGCGTCCATCTCGTCCTTGATGATGCGCATTACCTTGCGCTTTATAGCATATCTGTCAGACTGCCCGCAGTAGAGCCAGATCACATAGATCATGGCGGAATCACCCAGCTTGTCGAGGCCGGTGTATACCATATCGTTCACGCCTTCCACGCGCATGGCCTTGCGGCATGCGCTCATCATGACCTCGTCCATCCTGTCCTGCGGCGTACTGTAGGATACCGGGATCTCCAGCTGCACGAACTGCGACGCCTGTTCGGCGGACTCTATCAGACGGTTGCATACCACGGTGGTCCCGGGGACGGTGACATTTCTGAGGGTCGTGGTCCTGAGATTAAAATCCGTGACCTGACAGAGGGCGCCGTTATAATAGATATAGTCTCCGACTTTGTAGAAGCCGTCCACGGCAATGTGAATCCCCATGATGATATCCTTCAGGATATCCTGCAGGGCAAGGCCTACGATAGCACTGGCAATGCCGAGTCCTGCAATGGCAGAAGTCACGTCGACTCCGTTTATCTCAAGCAGCACCACGATGCCCACGATCACAAGCAGTGTCTTGACTATGTCCCAGAGGATTGCGCCTATCCCCTTCTGCGACCCGCTCCTGTGTTCTGCCGCGATCCATCTTTTAAATAGCAGACCGAGTACGATCCAGAGCGCCACAAACACAGCCACTGCGATCAGACTCGCAAGCACATTTTTGTAATTGATATTCTCAAGCCACTCCACTCTTTACTTCCTCTTTTTTCTCACAGAATATCCGAAAGTTCCCAGCACCTTCCCCAGAGTCCTGTATTCTCCGTGTGAGTATGCCACGAGCCCGGCCCGCCCCAGATCGAGGCGGTCCTTTTCATCAAAAAGATCCTCGTCCGCCTGTACCGTGACTACCTCAGCCAGAAACATTTCATGCGAGCCCAGCTCCAGTATCTGCGTTACTTTGCATTCCAGGCTCACCGGGCTCTCCGCCACGGCAGGGGCGGAGACCTTTGAAGACGGAGCCGGCGTCAGGTGCGCCAGAGCCCATTTGTCAGTATCGCGTCCGGACTTTACTCCGCACAGATCCGTGGCGCGGATGATGGACTCTCCAGTCAGATTCAGGACGAATTCGCCGCTCTCCTTTATCATATGGTGAGAAAAGCGGTCCTTCCGCAGACTTATATACAGCATGGGCGGATCAGAGCAGACCGTCCCGGTCCAGGCCACGGTCACCAGATTCGTATTTCCGTTCCGGTCGGCACAGCTCACCAGCGCCGCAGGCACGGGATAGAGCATATTGCCTCCGCGCATCTCGCGTTTCTTCATAAACACCATTTATCTCCTATATCTTATTCGCCGTAAAACAATCCGGACCTATTATAACATCGGTCCGGATCTATTTCATCTGTTAAGTTCATGATGCCGCGCCGTATCTCACTGCGCGTTGCGGACCCTGGCGGTTTTGTCCTTGGGACGCTCGGTGATATCGCCCGAGGCGATGAGAGCATTCTTGGTCAAGACAGGGCCGACCAGTTCATAGATCAGCACGGAGAAGAGGATGATATTTCTGATCAGCATCCCGTCCTCTCCCAGACTCTGCGCCGTAACGCACATCCCCAGTGCTACGCCGGCCTGAGGCAGCAGCGTGATCCCGAGGTATTTTACCACGTTCGGACTGCAGCCCGTAGCCT
The DNA here is from genome assembly GCA_017445585.1 of Lachnospiraceae bacterium. Classification (GTDB taxonomy): domain Bacteria; phylum Bacillota; class Clostridia; order Lachnospirales; family Lachnospiraceae; genus UBA3774. The sequence continues at coordinate 13,716 of JAFSTX010000035.1, read as the reverse complement.
TTGCAGAAAACCTGGCTCCGAGATATTTGCCGACGGAACGGAACAGTATATAGACCACGCCGAGGATGATGAGCATATAATCGCCGAAGACCTCGAGCCGGAGCGCCGCGCCGCTCAGCACAAAGAAACACGCCAGCACGGGACTCGACCACTTCGCGGATCTGTTCATGATCTCATCGGAGAAATCGCATATATTACAGAATACGGTACCGAGCATCATGCATGTCAGCAGCGGCGAAAAACCGATCCTGACCGGTCCCGCAGGTATGGATATCGTAGCCAGCGCGGCAGTCAGTATGACAAATGACGTCGCCAGCGAATTACGGTTCGTATTCGAATGAAATATCGCTTCGAGCCTGGTCAGTACCCAGCCGGCAAGAGCGCCGAGAAGCAGCGAACACATTATCTCGATCAGCGGATCAAGCACGATGGAGAGGATGTTTATCTCTCCGCTCTGTATGACCTTTGCTGCTCCGAACGAAACCGCAAAGAGTACGAGGCCTACGGCGTCATCGAGAGCCACTATGGGCAGCAGGAGGCCGGTGAGCTCGCCCTTAGCCTTGAACTGGCGCACCACCATCAGCGTAGCGGCAGGCGCCGTAGCCGAGGCTATCGCTCCGAGAGTAAGCGCGGCCGGCAGGGAAATAATCCCGGGGAAAAGCAGATGGAAAACAATCAGAGCGATATCTACGAGGATCGCAGCCAGAACCGACTGCACTACGCCTATAATCAGCGCCTGACGTCCGGTCTGCTTCAGCTGGCTGAGTCTGAACTCACTGCCTATGGAAAAGGCAATAAAACCCATAGCGACCTGATTGATCACATCATACTGCGCGACCTCGTCATATGTGGAAAAGCCGATAAAGCCCGTTCGTCCGAGCACAAACGGCCCTATGATCACACCTGCTATCAGAAAAGCGGTGACATCCGGCAGATGCCATCTCTTGAATAATCTCGTCATCAGGAGTCCGGCCATAAGGGCCAGCGCCAGATTAAGCAAAACTGTCATTTCAAACACTTCCTCTTTTCTTTATTCCAAGGAAGTGATTTTAGCACCGAAAAAAAGTAAATCAAGCTTTTGCGGATTTGTTTTATATCTTTACATAAAAAAAGCGGGCAGAAAGATCTGTCCGCAGTATGTTCGCTTTATTCTCTCCGAATCACAGTCTGGAGGGATCCGTCGTGCGTCTGATATTCGTATCGAAAAGCCTCTGATTTCCGAGCCACGCATCGCCCTCTACAGCGCGGTCAAGTATCTCGCTCATGGACTGGAGCTTGGCGTCGGTATTGTCTGCGAGATGGAGCGCCAGAGCCTCGATAAGCGCCGGTTTTTTCGGTGATCCGTATTCGAGCTCACCGTGATGTGAAAGTATCATGTGCCCCAGTTCCGAGAGGAGCTTTGGAGGAAAGCCGGGAATCTGGCGGCCTTTCTCCATGACCATTTCAAAGCCCATGGCGATGTGTCCGAGGAGATTGCCGTCGTCCGTGTAATCATTAGCCGGAAAAGCCGAAATCTCCTTCAGCTTGCCTATATCGTGGAGTAGCGCTCCCGTGATCAGCAGATCTCTCTGCAGCATCAGATATCTCTGACAATAGAATTCGCACATTTCCGTCACGCGGACAGTATGCTGGAGCAGACCGCCCACGAAGCTGTGATGCACGCTCTTTGCGGCGGAGTGCTTGCGAAAGGCAGCGGCGAACTCCCGATCCTCCACAAAGAACTTCTCCAGCAGCGTGCGCAGATACTCGTTTTTTACGGTCCCGATAAAGAAAAGCACCTTTTTGAACATGTCTTCCTCGCTGTAAGGAGATGTGGGCAGATAATCTGCCGGGTCGTATTCGCCCTCATGCGCACGTCTGACGCGGCGGATATTCGCCTGGATCGCACCCTGGAAGACCGTAGCCTCGCCCTCCACATGGATATAGTCCATGGCTTCGAAATGATCAATGCCGCTGGACAGGTCCCAGATCTTTGCATCCACAAGCCCCGTCCTGTCCTGAAGCGTCAGCGAGTAGTAGCTCTTGCCGGTCTTGGTCTTGGCGTTGACTTTGGTTTTGCACAGATATACACCGCTGATGCGGTCGCCTTCTCTGAAATCTTCTATATAGATCATAATGCTCCTTTCACGGTATCATTTCCTTGCAGTTCGTCTCTTCTCGCTCTCGGCGATCAGGATATTCGCGGTAATGTCACCGGTCACGTTAAGTGTAGTATAAGGCATATCCAGCAGTCTGTAAATGCCGCTGTACATGCCGATAAAGCCCGTCGGCGCTCCGAGTATGCCCAGATATGCGGCTCCGAGCGCAATGCCGCCTCCCGGTATCCCCGGGGCTGCCATATTCATGAGTGTGGCGACAAGCAGCATATACAGGAAAGTCCCCAGACCAATGGTGATTCCTGCCATCTGCATTGTGAACATACCCAACAGGCAAAACGACACCGCTCCTCCGCACATATGGATCGTGCAGCCCAGCGGGACCACAATGTCCGTAATATCTTTCGGGATACCAAACTCCTCGTTGCATACCCTGATCGTACTCGGAAGAGTGGCAGCCGATGAGCAGGTAGACAGAGTCAATATCCAGATGCGGCTGACTTTTCTGACATATTGCCACGGCGTGATCCCAGCATATATCCACACGGGAATCACCATCACGATCAGCGTGACTGCGAGGCACCCGCCCCAGGCCAGCAGTATGTATCCGGCACATACTCCGAATACCTCCGGACCGTAGGACGCAGCGCTGTTTCCCATGAGAACGAACACTCCGACCGGTGTGAGATACATGATGTATTCGAGGATCCGCGAAAAAGCCTTTCCCAGCTCACCGAGGACAGCGATCGTCTTCTCCGCTTTGACTCTGGCAAGAGCTATTCCAAAGACCAGAGCAAAGAGGATACATGGCAGGATCGCATTTGAAGTCATAGCGGAAAAGATATTATCCCTCACGACGGTATCGAAGAAACCGGATATGCTGGTGACTGCACTTTCACCCTCCCACTCTGCGTCAAAGAGCTTCACGCCCGTTCCGGGAGAGACAAGTCCCGTGATCAGCGCCATGATACAGAAAGATACCGCAAACATGACCACAAAAAGAGCTATGACCCTGACGATACGGCGCACGAGATTGCCCGTCGTCCCGGCCACGCTCACGGTAACCTGCGTCATCAGCAGAGGGATGACTATCAGCTTGAGCAGCCTGACATACAGGTCACCCAGAAAAGCGATATGCCCGAATATCTCAGGCATGAGAATGCCCAGCGCGGCTCCCAGCAGGAACGCGCCGAGAATGGAGGCATACAGTATGTTTTTTTTACGGGTCTTGTCCATATTCGTCTCCGGGATTTCATGTAAGATACATTTTACTTTATTTTACGTTTTTTTCAATGAGAAAACCGGACATCGCTGTCCGGTTCCGCTCACACATACTTTTTGGACTCATTACTGTCAGGCCCCGTCCGAATAAGCAGGAGTACGGACGATTCCCAGGAGAATTTCGGTTAGCTATTGCTAACTGTGTACATGATAGCATATCTTTTATGTGCCGTCAACACTTTTTATGCGATCAGATAAAGTTTTTAAAACTGATTCCCGGAAAGTTTGGCGACGAAGTCCTCCATGATCTCCGAGATCCTGATCTGCTGAGGACAGACCTGCTCGCAGCTGCAGCAATGCAGACACGCGGAAGGCTGCTTTTCCACGGGGATCGCCATCATCGCCATCGGCGCAATAAAGCCTCCGCCGGTATACACATGCTCGTTATAGAGCGCGATGAGTTCCGGGATGTCCAGCTCCTGCGGGCAGTGGCTCACACAGTAATGACAGGCAGTGCATGGTACCGTGCCAACAGAAAGCATGCGCTCGGCGATACCGAGCAGTTCCTTCATCTCGGCATCATTCAGGGGCTTTTTATCCGTAAAAGTCACGAGGTTCTTTGCAAGCTGCTCTTCGTCCGACATTCCGGAAAGGATCACCGTCACACCGGGTATGCTGAGCAGGAATCGAAATGCCCAGGCGGCGATATCTTCATCGGGACGCAGAGCCCGAAGTCTTTTCTCGTCTTCTGCATCCAGATGTGCCAGTCTGCCGCCGCGCAGCGGTTCCATGACCCAGACGGCTATGCCGCGGGAGCGCAGAAGTTCCACCTTTTCTCTGGCGCTTTGGAAGGTCCAGTCAAGATAGTTTATCTGCAGCTGACAGAATTCCATATCATCGCCGTATGCATCCAGAAAATGGCGCAGCACGTCTATGGACCCGTGGCACGAGAAGCCGAGATGACGGATGCGTCCGGCCATCTTCTGTTCTTTCAGGTAAGCAAGTATACCGTACTTTTCATCCAGATAAGCATCTATATTCATCTCGCAGACGTTGTGGAACAGATAAAAATCAAAGTATTCCAGTCCCGTCCTGCGAAGCTGCTCCTCGAATATCTCAGCCACTTTCGGCATGTTCGAGAGATCATAACCCGGGAACTTGGTGGCAAAGAAAAAGCTATCTCTGGGGTATCCTGACAGGCATCTTCCCATCACTTCCTCGCTGTGCCCGCCATGATAGCCCCATGCGGAATCATAGTAATTGATCCCTCCGGTCATGGCCGCATCTATCATTTTCTGCACGACAGCCTCATTCGGACGGCTGTCATCGCCGTCAAACACAGGAAGCCTCATCGCGCCGAAGCCCAACGCCGATATCTTTGTGCCTTTGAACTCGCTGAAAACCATTTTCAGTCCTCTCTTTCCTTTTTCAGTATTATAATTAGGAATATGCCGTTGACCATTTTCACATAGTCTATGGTCTCAAGAAAAATGATTTTTCAATCCCAGTTCAGTGAGATGCTTTTCAATTGCAAAAAGCAATTCTTCCCCAACGACAATCAGTTCCTTTCTCCACGGATGCCCGTAAAGTCCGAATTCCCAGTCTTTTGAAACAAAGAAATGGTAGTCCCCATCCGGATAGTATTCGGGGAAATATACATTGCATTCTCTTTCGTCATCATAGTATTCATAGCCGGTCGGTATTCTTTCATTTGGATCGAAGAGAAAACAATCGTGCTGCAAGTCAAGCGCATACATTTCTTTCCCAATCACTTCACAAAGAATGGAATTGATAATGGCTTCCTGTGTTTCGTTCCAAATCATTTCGAGCTTATACTTTCGAAATACACCTTCCGGTTTCAGCCATTTTCCATGACTTTCTATTGAAGGACGAAAAGAGTAATCTGAGTAGATCTTAGCCCAAATAGTTCGATATAACGCTTTATCTGTGATAACCTGCATTGCCTTCTCCTGTCTTACACCTAACCTGTAGTCACGCTCGGCTCGAGTGATCAACGTGACTGTCTCAATATGCCTTGGGACAATAGCATGCATAAAAGATCACTATCTACGCTGATTACTCGGCACCCCTCGCGGTTTAGTTCTCACCTTATGAAATGGTGGTGGTAAAAAAGGGTAGATACTATTTATGTTCTGTGAACTTGGAATAAGCCGACGCTAATTCTCCTGCAAAGATCTTTAGGTATGTCTGATCAAATACGGTTTCAAAGCGTAGTTCATTGCTCCGGGAATCATCACATAAATACCCTTTGACTACTATATGTCCTGTCCTACCGGCAACGAAAGAAATAAACTTCTCATACCCGTAAGGCTCCTTGATCGTCGCTTCACCTTTCAAAGAGTTGTAAATAGCCATCAATTCCATCGAAAACTTGGCAAAATCTTTGATATTTATATCCATGTCTGCTTTAGCAGAAAACTCGTTGCAAGTTACAAAGACTGTCATGTTCGTATTAATTGGATACTCGATATCACTTTCAAAAACATTCAGGCTTAAGCGAAGGCTAAAGTTGTCGCTTTCTAAAACATGCTCCGGCATGTGTCTTCCTCCCATTAAAGTATCTATTCTGTAGTCTCAACCCTGGATCGAGTGGTCAATGTGAACACCTTGGCAATCAGCGTCTATCATAAACCAAAAAGGTAACATCTTGCAGCGATACATATTTTGAAATTTGTTTTGGTCAAATCATCTGAAAATGCTTTAGGGCCTCTTCAATTGCGATTACCTTTTCCTCCGGGCATCCCGGTTGCCGGGAATCCTTTGATTTCGGCTTATTGTAATTCTCACGTTCAATAATTCCATATTTACGCTTCACCTGCGCGATATTCAGGTGGGTCACATGGAACCCGTATTTCTCCTGCACCCACTCCTGAATCTCTTCGTATGTAGCCTTGCTCTCCGCACTGGTCAGATCCAGCTCGTCCATATCGACCTGAATGCTGATATGATGCTTCGCCTCCGAAAGTTTGGACAAAGCGCATACCGTCTCCACATGCACTCCCTGCGGAAACATATCCACCGGCTGAACTTTCCGAAGCTCATATCCGCCTTCTTCCCGCAGGATCTTCAGGTCCCGGGCGAGGGTCGCGGAATTGCAGGAGACGTAGACGATGCGGGCGGGAGAGCAGGAGATAAGAGCCTGAAGCAGAGCGGTATCGCAGCCTTTGCGGGGCGGATCCAGGACGACGACGTCCGGTGTTTCGGCGGGGTGTTCGCGGCACCAGGCGGGGAAGATCTCTTCCGATCTGCCGACAAAGAACTCCGCGTTGGTGATCCCGTTCAGGGCGGCATTGGCGCGGGCGTTTTCAATGGCCGGTGCAATGATCTCCACTCCGCGGACGCGGGCGGCGCGGCGGGCCAGGAAAAGGGAGATGGTGCCGGTGCCGCAGTACAGATCCCAGACATTTTCCGTTCCGGTGAGATCTGCGAATTCCAGCGCTTTGGCGTACAGGACCTCCGTCTGCTTCGGATTGACCTGGAAAAAGGCAAGAGGGGAGAGACGGAATTTCAGATCGCCGATGGACTCGGTGATATAGCCGGAGCCGTACAGGGGGATCAGCTCGTCGCTCAGGATCACGTTGTCCCGGCGGGTGTTGACGTTCAGGGAGATATCCGTCATGCCGGGGATCTCCCGAAGGGCGGATACGAGGTCCTGCGCGCCGGGGAGCTTCCGGCCGTTCAGGACCAGACAGACCATCCATTCGCCGGAGCCGGCGGCGCGGCGGATGAGGGCATGGCGCAGGAGGCCGCGGCCGGTCTCTTCGTCGTAGGCGGGGAGGCGGCGGGCGCGGGCGTGGTCCAGAATGATCTGAAGGATCCGGTCAAAGCCGGGCAGATTCAGGAGACAGTCCGTCATGGGGACGATGCGGTGGGAGCGGGCGGCGTAGTAGCCGGCCGTGACCTGCCCGTTTTTGTCCGTCCCGAAGGGGATCTGCGCTTTGTTGCGGTAATGCCAGGGGTCTTCCATGCCCAGGATCGGCTCCATCAGGGGCTCCGCAATGCCGCCCAGGCGGATCAGATGCTGGCGGACCTTGTTTTCCTTGAAGGCCAGTTGGGCGGGGTAGGAGAGGGCCTGCAGCTGGCAGCCGCCGCAGGGCGCCGCGATCGGACAGCGGGGGATGGCCCGGTCCGGGGACGGCGTGATCAGTTCCTGCACGCGGCCGAAACCGTATGTTTTGCCCGGCTTCGTGACGAGCACGCGGGCGGTATCGCCAATGACCGCGTCTTTCACAAAGAGGGGGTAGCCTTCGTGATGGCCGATCCCCTCCCCGTTTTCCGTCATATCGGTGAATGTCATGGTGATGACGTCGTTTTTGTTCAGCATGCTTTATTCTTTCGTGCGAGTCCTTCTCACGTTGCTGTCCAGGAATTTCTGGAAGCCCAGCCAGCCGGTGGCGCCGGCGTCGGAGAGCGTTTCGGACATGAGCTGGATCTTGGCGTCGGTGTTGTCGGCCAGATGCAGGGCCAGCGCTTCGAGCAGGGCGGGCTTCTTCGGCGAGCCGAATTCAAACTCGCCGTGGTGGGCCAGGATGATGTGGCACAGTTCGTTCTTGGTGACTTCCGGGAAATTGGGGATGTCCGCGATCTTTTCGCGCACCATGTCGATGCCGATGATGATGTGGCCCAGGAGCTGGCCCTCATCCGTATAGTCGTTGGCCGGGAAGGGGGAGAGTTCGCGGACTTTGCCGATGTCGTGGCACATCGCGCAGGTCAGCAGCAGGTCGCGCTTGATCAGGGGGTATTTTTTGCAGTAATCCAGGCAGAGCTCCGTGACCCGCAGGGTGTGCTGCAGGAGGCCGCCGGAGAAGCTGTGGTGGACGCTCTTGGCGGCGGAGTGGGCCTTGAATTCCTTGACGAAGGCGGCATCGTTCACGAAAAAGGATTCCAGCAGCGCGCGGAGCTGGGGGTGGGAGATGCTGCGGATCACGGCCAGGAGCTTTTCATACATCTCCTCGATGGGGTAAGGGCTCATCGGGACGAAATCCGCGGGGTCGTATTCGCCTTCGCGGGCCAGCCGGATGCGCTGGATGTTCAGCTGGAGCGAGCTCTGGTAGCGTTTGACTTCGCCGTCCACCTTGATGTACTGCAGGGCCTCAAAATGATCGATCCCGGAGGAAAGGTCCCAGACCTTGCCGTCCACCGAGCCGCTGCTGTCCTGCAGCTGGAGGGAATAGTACGATTTGCCCGCTTTGGTCAGGCTGACGGTCTTGGTGCGGCACAGGAGGACCTGGCTGATGCGGTCCCCTTCGCGCCAGTCGGAAATGGCATACATGACGGGAGATTACCTTCTTTCTATATTGACGTCGTAGGACAGCTCCTGATAGGAGGCGCGTCCCTTGCGCAGGACTTTGACGGAAATGGTCTGCTCCGCCGTGAAGGAGAGCAGGATGGTGCGCAGTTCGTCCAGGTTGCGGACGGGGTCGCCGGCCACCTGGATCAGGATGTCGCCGGCCTGGAGGCCCGCGCGCTGCGCCGGGGAGCCCGCAGTGCAGCGGCTGATGTAGATCCCGTCGGCCTGCGCGCCCAGGGCTTCCTTCATTTCATTGGAGAGCGTGATGCCTTCGATGCCCAGGAGGCAGCCCTGGCTGCCGTTGCTGATGCTTTCGATGTAGGCCCTGAGGTCCGAGATGCCCACGGCGGTCAGGGTCCCGCCGCTGGTGTGTTCCGGCTCGATCCAGCCGATCAGGCTGCCGTCCAGATTGATCAGGAATCCGCTGGAATTGCCGTCCCCCACCATGTTCGTGTGGAGCAGGGAAAGGGCGGCGTCCGTGGCGGGATAGCCGCTTTCGATGTAGGTCAGGATGCCGTTGTTGCAGGATTTGATGATGCCGCCGACGGGCGCGCCCATCGCGATGACCGGCTGGCCGGCGTAGCACACATAGGAATTGCCCAGACGGATGGCCTTGATGCGTTCCTGCGTCTGAGCCGAGACCTTGGCGCGCGAGACGGCCATGACCATCAGGTCGGCCACGCCGTCGCGGGCCTTGATGTAGGCGTCCGTCACCTCCAGATTGGCGAAACCGATCTGCAGCGTGCTGGAATCGGAGAGCTGGGTGGTGGCGGAGAACGGCGTGAGGATCAGCACTTCCTGCTCCGTGATGGCGATGATGACGCCGAAGCTCTGGGTCTCGTACTGGTGGCCGCCCTTAAAGATCGACTGGTACTGATTGGTGGCGGTGACAGTGACGAGAGACCATTGGGCTTCAGAACGGAGGCTGTTGAGCAGGATGGCCATGCGCTGGTAGTCCTTGATCTGCAGGTCGTGATCGTCGATCATGCTCTGCACGGCGTTCCGCCATTCGGCGTCTTCCGGGGAAAGCGGGGCGGACGGGTCGGACTCCGTCGGAACGGATGTTTCGTCCGGCGGCGCCGTAGTCTCCTGCGGGAAGGAGACCGGCTCGGCCGTAGTGGTCTCCGGCGGGAAGATCCGGGTCTGCGTAAAGCGGAAGACCGCGCCTGCGATCACACCGAAAAGGACCGCGAGCAGCGCGGTCGTAAGGATTTTTTTCCAGAGCGGAGGCCCGGAGGTCTCATTGACGACGGTTTCCCGAATAAAAGGCCGGTTCTCCTGCGGAGCCGATTCATTGTCCTGAAAGTCAGACACAGGGACTATCCTCCTGTTAAGGATTTTAGGCGCTGGGAACCTTAGTCCCTATTAAACCACATCTTGCCGAAAAAGTCCATAAAAAAAGGACGCCCTCCGAAGAGGGCGTCCGGGAAGGTCCGGCCGGACTGTCAGCGGCTTGGCGCCGGTCAGGCAGCGGCAGGGGCCTTGTCTTTGGCAAACAGCTTCTGGAACACCACGACGGCGGCAACCAGAACGAAGCCGATGGCGTCGGTCAGCACGCCGGGGATCATCATGCACAGACCGCCGCCGGCCAGCACGATGCGCAGAAGCGGGTGGATCGGCTTGAACAGGAACCCGTTCAGGGCCGCAGCCACGCCGAAGATGCCCAGGATGGACGTGACGATGATCAGGACGACCTGCAGGGCTACGGCCCCGCCGGTGGCATCGCCGAACTCGAATACCATGGCCGGGTTCATGGCCAGGATATAAGGCACGATGAACGCGGCGATAGCGATCCGGGTCGCGTTGAATGCGGTCTTCATGGGCGGCGCTTTCGCAATGGCGGAGCCGGCATAGGCGGCCAGCGCGACGGGCGGCGTGATATCCGCCACGATGCCGAAATAGAACACGAAGAAGTGGGCGGCGACCAGCGGCACACCGATGCGGGGGTCGATCAGGATAGGCGCGCAGGTGGCGGCCATGATGCAGTAGTTAGCGGTGGTCGGCACGCCCATGCCCAGCACGATGCAGCACAGCATGGTCAGGAACAGGGCGATCAGCGGACGGCCGCCGGAAACCTGAACGATCACGCGGATCAGGTCGGAGGCCAGACCGGTGGAGGTGATGCAGCCGGCAACCAGACCGGCCATGGCGCAGGCCACGGCGACGGTGATGGAGCCCTTGCCGCCGGCTTCCAGGGCTTCGAAGACCTTGCCCAGGGTCAGGCGGTTATCTCTGTTGATCAGGCCGACGAGGATGCAGCAGAAGATGGCGATCGTCGCGGCCATCTGCATGGTCAGCATATTGGTGGCCACGATGATGACCAGCACGACCAGCGGCAGCAGCAGATACATCTTCGGCAGCAGGCTCTTCATCTTGGGCAGCTCGCTCTTGGGAATGCCCCTCAGGTTCAGCTTGCGGGCTTCCAGATGGACGGCAAGGTAAATGCCCAGGAAGTACAGGACGGCGGGCAGGATCGCCTTCAGGGCGACGGTGCCGTACGGCACGCCCATGTATTCCGCCATCAGGAAGGCGGCGGCGCCCATGATGGGCGGCATGATCTGGCCGCCGGTGGAGGAGGCCGCTTCCACGGCGCCGGCGAATTCCGGCTTATAGCCGCAGCGCTTCATCATCGGGATGGTCACGGAACCGGTGGTCACCGTGTTGCCCACGGAGGAACCGGACACCATGCCGCACAGCGCGGAGGAGACCACCGCCACCTTGGCGGGGCCGCCGGCGCTGGAACCGCACAGGCTGTTGGCCAGGTCAATGAAGAAGGACGAAATGCCGGTCCGTTCCAGGAATGCGCCGAAGATGATGAATACCACGATATATTTGGCGCACACGTTGATGGGCGTGTTCATGACACCGCTGGTGGTGTAGAACAGGTCATATATCACCTTGCCGAAACGCACCGTGGAGAAGGTATAGATCAGCAGGGCGCCTACCACACAGAGGATCGGGATGCCCACGCAGCGGCGGCAGAGTTCCATCAGGGCCAGGATGGAAACGATGGCCATGACCACCATATACCATTTGTCCGTGACCGAGGTCGCTTCAAACACGATCTTCTTGGCGTTGAAAGCAAAATAGAAGAAGGGCGCGCGTCCCAGGATCATAATGACGATATCATACCAGGGCAGGTAATTGACCTTCTGCACGCCTTTTTTGATGGGATAGTACAGATAGCCGATGATCACGATCAGGCCCAGGAAGCGGGTCAGGCGGATCTCCGGCATTTCCTTGCTGAGCAGTGTGACAGCGATGCAGTACACGGAGAAGAGGATGCTGATCCAGCGGACGATCGCGCCGGGAACGCCCTCCCAGATCCGGGTATTGGATTCGTTGTCGTACTTTTTCATGATAGCCTCAACGTCGGCCGCGGTGCCGACGTCGGGGTTCTGGTTCATCCCTTCCGGGATGGTTTTTTCGTTTTCCATATTCAGTTTTCCTTTTCACGATGGATGTGAACAGGCAATGCCGCAGAACGAATGGATCCTGTAACGGAGCAGAGATCCATTGGCACCGCGGCATTTACCTCCCGAAATCACGAAAACCGGCGGCTCCGCCCGCAGGCAGAGACCGCCGGCCGAAGACAGCATTACGGAGTCTTGACACCCTTTTCGGTGAAGTACTTCACCGCGCCGGGATGATAGGAGATGGAGCCGTAGGAGGCCGCAAAGTTCAGATCCAGTTCATTGCCCTTGGAATGCGCGGAAGCGATATCCGCCTTGTTTTCGAAGATGGTGGAGATGAAGTTGTACACGTCAGCTTCCGCCACGTCGTTGCGGGCGATGACAACGGCCATCACGGCCACGGTGGTCACGTCTTCAGGCGTGTCGTACACGTCCTTGGCAATGACGTTCTTGCTGTAGTAAGGGGATTCCGCGATCAGCTTGTTGATGTGCTCGTCATCCAGGCTGACCAGGTACACCTTCTTGGTCGCGGCCAGAGAGGTCACGGCGGTGGTGGGAGCGCCGGCAACGACGAACGCGGCGTCGATCTTGCCGTCCTGCAGGGATTCTACGCTGTCACCGAAGGACTGGTAGGTGGGGTTGATGTCCTTGTCCGCATCGATGCCGTAAGCGCCCAGCACGTCGACCGCGTTGAAGTACACGCCGGAACCGGAAGCGCCGATGGATACGCTCTTGCCCTTCAGATCCGCAACGGACTTGATGTTGGGATCCAGGGTAACGATCTGGACCTGCTCCATGTACAGGGCGGCCACGGCCGAGAAGGACGTGTCAGCCTTGTCGAACAGACGGGTGCCCTTGTTGGCATAGGCGGCCACGTCGGACTGGACAAAGCCCAGCTGGGCATCGTTCTTAGCCATCGCTTCGATGTTGGCCTTGGAACCGCCGGAGGTGATGGCGGTGACCTTGGTGGCGGTCTTGTCGCTTACTTTGCCGGCCAGCACGGTGCCGAAGCCGTAGTAAGTGCCCTGTTCGCCGCCGGTGGTGAAGGTCAGCTTGGCGCCGCCGCTGGGGGCTTCGGAAGCTTTGTCATCGCCTTTGTTCCCGCCGCAGGCAGCCAGCGAGAGAACCATGGCCAGGACTAACAGAAGAGCCAGTACTTTTTTCATGTTTTCTCCTTCCTTTCAGGTGCGCAAATCTTTATAAGCCTGTCTGAGAAACGGAAAACCGTTTTTCGGAGATATAGGCCGCGCACTCTGTTAAGCAGTATTTTATCAAGAGATGTTTCCAGTGTCAATAAAACGATAAAAAAAGAACCAAATTCCTCATAAAGAGAAAGATATGCGGATAACAGATTGCAAAAATAACATAAACAGGCATTATGATACAGATTGCAAAAAAGTATGAACAATAATTTATTGATGGAATATAAGGCAAAAGACACAAATCGACAAAATGGCATCCGCTTTGATCTGGCCTGGCTTTTGGCTTATTGATATAGTAAACACTTTATTATATATATAAGAGTACCGTACAGTTTTTGCTTTGCCGGGGCGAAAAAGAGAGGGCCGGATGCATTGTACAGACCGGTCCCGTTGTATTATAATAAGACAAACAGACTTGATGGAGACAAACATGATTTTCGATACGCACACCCATTATGACAGCCGGCAGTTCG
>JAFSTX010000034.1 GCA_017445585.1 Lachnospiraceae bacterium | reverse complement strand
ATCCAGCAGGCCATGGCACAGCAGATGATACCGATCTACGAACCGCTGTTTTCGGACGGGAGCTATGGCTACCGGCCGGGACGGAGCGCAAAGGACGCCATTCTGAAAGTGAAGGAGTACGCGGAGAAAGGATATACCTATGCGGTCAGCCTTGACCTTTCCAAATACTTCGACACGCTGAACCACGTGATTCTGATCAACCTGCTCCGCAGGGAGATCAAAGATGAGCGGGTGATCCAGATGGTGAAGCGGTATCTGAAGAGCGGGGTCATGGAAAACGGAGTGGTCATCGAGACGGAGGAAGGGTCGCCGCAGGGAGGGAATCTATCCCCGCTGCTGGCAAACATCTACCTCAACGAGTTTGACCAGGAGTACCTGAAACGGGGCGTACCCTGTATCCGCTACGCGGACGACATCGTCCTGCTGGCAAAGAGCAGGAGAGCCGCGGAAAGGCTTCTGGAGACGAGCACGAAGTATTTGGAAGGAACCCTGAAACTCAGGGTGAATCAGGAGAAAAGCCGTGTCGTCAGTGTATTCGCGATTCGGGATTTTAAATTCCTCGGCTTTGCACTGGGAAGGAACGGGAACGGTATCTTCGTCCGCGTTCATGCAAAGTCGATGAAGAAGTTCAAGGATCGTCTGAAAGAACTCTCTTCCCGGAGGCACTGTCAGAGCATCCGAACCAATCTTGAGAAGATCAAGACTTATGTAAGAGGATGGTTGAACTATTACGGAATCGCGAGCATGAAGAACCAGATCGATGAACTGAACGGATGGCTGTACCACCGTATCCGCATGTGCATTTGGAAGCAGTGGAAACTGTCAAAGACCAAGGTGCGTAATCTGCTGAAGCTGGGTGTGCCAAAGGATTTGGCATGGCAAGCCGGAAACACCCGTAGAGGATACTGGTTTGCAACGAACACGGTAGCGGTCAAGATGGCAATGACAAAAGAAAGACTGATACGCGCAGGCTTTTGCGATCTTGCCTTGGCATATCAGTCCGTGCATGTCAACTGTTGAAACCGCCGTGTACCGAACGGTACGCACGGTGGTGTGAGAGGACGGGGGCTAATCACCCCCTCCTACTCGATCAGACACAGCCTGCCGGTGTACTTCTGTATTGAAAAATCACCGCAGAAGATGTATGATACTCTATCATCTGCAAAAGGAAGATTTGTCATGAAAGTTCTTATCACGGAATCAATAGCACAGGAAGGTGTGGATGAGCTGCGCGAGAACGGATTCGAGGTCGATTATCTGGCGGGTATCAAGCGAGAGGATATCCTCGGGATCATCGGCAAATACGATGCACTCATCGTTCGCAGCACCACCAGGGTGAATGCAGAGCTGCTTGAGCTTGCCGCAAATCTTAAAGTCGTCGGACGTGCGGGCAATGGCACGGACAATATCGACATCCCGCTCTGCACCAAGCGAGGCATCGTCGTGGTGAATACCCCCGAGGGCAACTCCATGGCCGCCGCTGAGCTTGCGATCACGCATGCCTTTAACTGTTTCCGCAATTTCTCGGCGGCCGTAATAGCCGGCAGGAATCACGACTTCAGACGCGGGAGCTTCATCGGGCGTGAGCTCGAAGGCAAGACCGTGGGCATCATCGGCCTTGGCCGCATAGGCAGCATCGTCGCCCGCAAGCTCCAGGGCTGCGGGATGAAAGCTATCGCGTATGATCCCTATATCCTCGACGAGCGCTTCGTAAAGCTCGGAGTGCGCAAATGCGTGACGCTGGATGAACTGCTGGCAGATGCGGATCTCATCACGATCCACACTCCAAAGACACAGGAGACTACAGGCATCATCGGAGCTGCCGAGATCGCAAAATGCAAGGATGGCGTCCGCATAGTCAATGCCGCCCGCGGCGGACTGGTCGATGAGAAGGCTCTCTACGACGGGCTTGTGAGCGGCAAAGTCGCTTTCGCAGGCATCGACGTGCTGTCGCCGGAGCCTAACTATAACAGAGCTCCCGAGGAGCAGGATTATCAGAATCCGCTGCTCACGCTCAGCAACATAGCTGTCACGCCTCATCTGGGGGCGTCCACGCGCGAGGCCACGATCAACTGCGGCATCTCGGTCTGCACCTATGTCGGAGCTGCGCTGCGCGGAGAAATGGTCCCCGCGGTAAACATGCCTCACGGCGATATGGAAAGTATGGACAAGATCCGTCCGTATCTCACTCTGGCCGAGGCTCTGGGCAGCATCTATTTCCAGATGAACAAAGACCGCGTCAGGAATATCATCATCACCTACAGCGGCGACATCGCCTCCGAGGATACGGATATCATCACCACGTCCATCATCAAAGGCTTTCTTACCCCGGCATGCGATGAGACCGTGAACTACATCAACGCGCATCTGATCCTCGAGTCCATGAAAGTGGACGTGACCGAGAAAAAGACGCCCCGGGACGACCGTTTCAGCAACCGCATCACCGTCAGCTTCGTCACCGACGAGAAGAATTTCACGGTATCCGGTACGGTATTTGACCGCAACGAGATCCGCATCATCGATTTCCTCGGCTTCCGTATGGACTTCGCGCCAAAGGGCAACGTCATTGCTTTCTCGAACGACGATGTGCCCGGCGTCATCGGCAAGGTCGGCACGCTGCTCGGCGAGTTCGGACTGAACATCTCCGCCATGCAGAACAGCAGCAACAAGAACCGCGGCCTCGCCGAGACCTTTGTCGGAGTGGACGATCCCGTCACCCGCGAAGTACGCGACGCGATCCTGGCTCTGCCCGAGGTGAAGAGGGCCACGTTCCTGCATTTCGGATGAACCGGATACACGCGACGGATTATGTGTATGCCGCGGCGATTGTCCGCGGCTTTTTTTTCTGGTACAATATCAGCCATGAAGCTATGTGATTTTTTCAAGGAGTATCCTGAAGTCGCCGTCGCCTTCTCGGGCGGCGTGGACTCGTCGTACCTGCTGTTTATGGCGGCAAGGCACGCAAGACGCGTCACGGCTTACTATGCAAAGAGTGCATTTCAGCCGCAGTTCGAGCTTGAGGATGCCAGGCGGGTGGCAGAGCAGACCGGAACACTGATGCGTGAGATCCCGATAGACGTCCTCGCCGCGCAGGAGGTGGCATCCAATCCCAGTGATCGTTGTTACTACTGTAAAAAACGTATTTTTTCTGCTATCATTAGTGAAGCTGCCTCTGACGGATATTATGTGATCCTCGACGGAACGAATGCGTCGGATGATGCGGGCGACAGGCCGGGCATGAAGGCTCTGACTGAGCTTGAGGTGCTCTCGCCGCTGCGCATGTGCGGACTGACAAAGGATGAGATCCGCAGGCTTTCACGTAAAGCGGGGCTGCCCACTTGGGACAAGCCTGCCTATGCATGTCTGGCTACGCGTATCCCGGAAGGTACGCGTATCACAGCGGAGCTTCTCGCACGCACCGAGCGGGCGGAGAAGGCGCTGATGGAGCTGGGCTTTTCGGACTTTAGGGTGAGGACGAGAGATGGCGGCGCGCTGCTGCAGATCACGGCGGGACAGGCCGGACTGTATGAGGCAAGGCGCTCCGATGTGGAGCAAATACTGACGGAGGAATACGGATCGTACACTCTGGATCCGGTTTATCGCAATGGACAGTGAGATCAGGGAGGTGCTCTCGGCACTCAGAGACGGAAAGATCTCCGAGGATGAGGCGCTTCTGAAGATAAAAAAGAAGCCTTTTGAGGATCTCGGTTATGCAAAGGTGGACCTGCACCGCGGGATTCGCCAGGGCATGGGCGAGGTAATATACGGCGCGAGCAAGACTCCGGAGCAGATCGCAGGCATCATCAGATCTCTCCTTGACGCGGGAGAGAGCAGGGTGCTGGTCACGAGACTTTCCGCTGAGGCTGCTGTAAGCCTGAAGGCGTCCGGCATAGAGCTGCGCTATTATGAGAAGGCGCGGCTTGGCATAGTCGGAGAGATGCCGCCGGCCGGAGGCATAGGACGCGTAGTCATAGCCACGGGCGGCACCAGCGATATACCGGTGGCGGAGGAAGCCGCGCTGACGGCGGAGTTCTTTGGCAATGAAACCGTTCGTCTCTATGATGTGGGCGTGTCCGGTATCCACAGGCTGCTGGCGCACTCTGACGAAATAATGAGCGCATCGGTGATCATCGCCATAGCCGGTATGGAGGGCGCGCTGGCCAGCGTCATCGGCGGTCTGGCAGATTGTCCGGTCATAGCCGTGCCTACGAGCGTGGGATACGGAGCGGCCTTCGACGGGCTTGCCGCTCTGCTGTCCATGATGAATTCGTGCGCGAGCGGAGTTTCCGTAGTAAATATAGACAACGGCTTCGGTGCCGGGTATCTGGCGAGCATGATCAATCACATGACCGCCGGCAGAGACTGAGGAAGGACTGTCATATGAGGACACTGTATCTGGACTGCTCCATGGGAGCTGCGGGAGATATGCTTGCGGCAGCGCTTTATGAACTGCTGGATGATGATAAAAAATCGGTTTTTCTCTCCGTCATGGCCGGGCTCGGGCTGCACGGAGTCAGGGTGCAGGCCGAAAAAACCGTAAAATGCGGAATTACCGGCACTCATATGAGAGTTACGGTGTACGGTGCGGAGGAGGCGGCCGGGGATGCTGATCACATACACGATCACGCCCACGGCCATGAAGGTGATCACTGCCTCGAACAACACGCCTACGGCCACGATTTGCACGGTCACCACCTTCACAGCAGCATCGCCGATATCGAAGACCACGTCCGTGCATTTCCCGTATCGGAGAAGGTCCGGGAGGATATACTGTCGGTCTACCGCATTATAGCAGAAGCGGAGAGCGCCGTTCACGGCGTCCCCGTCACAGATATACATTTTCATGAGGTCGGAAGTCTCGATGCGATAGCTGACGTCACCGGCGTCTGCCTGCTGATGGAGATGCTCTCACCCGGACGTATCTGCGCATCACCCGTGCATGTGGGCAGCGGACAGGTCCGCTGTGCTCACGGCATTCTTCCCGTGCCTGCTCCCGCTACGGCGCTGATCCTCACCGGGATCCCGGTATACGGCGGAAGCGTGCGGGGCGAACTTTGCACGCCGACAGGCGCGGCGCTGCTGAAGTATTTTGCGGAAAGCTTCGGCGACATGCCTGTGATCAGAGCAGAGCGGATAGGATACGGTATGGGGACGAAGGATTTTGAGCAGGCCAACTGCCTGCGCGCGGTCATCGGTGAAGCGCCCTCCGTCGGCGGCACGGTCTGCGAGCTCTCCTTCAATGTGGACGATATGACGCCTGAAAGGATAGGATATGCCATGGAGAGGTTTTTTGACGGGGGTGCGCTGGAGGTCTACACGATTCCCGTCGGCATGAAGAAATCCCGCCCCGGTACGATGCTCTGCGTGATGTGCACTGAGGCAAAGATGGACGGGATCCTCAGCCTCATATTCAGACATACGACCACTCTCGGAGTCCGTGAGAACGTCAGCCGCAGATATACACTCTCCCGCACGGTCGAGGAGCTGGATACGGAGTTCGGACCAGTCAGGGTAAAGCGCTCCGAGGGCTTTGGGATAACACGCGAAAAATACGAATATGAAGATCTGGCCCGGATCGCACGGGAAAAAGGTCTGTCCATAGAAGAGGTCGTAAAGCGCATCTGAGCCTCCGGACGAACGACAGCATGTCGGCAGGAGAAGACTGAGACGCGCTTTGCTATCCGGACGCGGTGCAGGGACCTTAGTCCTGTCCGTGCTCTTTGAGATAATTTTTGATGGCTTCAAATGTCGTGTCGCTGATGTAGTGTTCGATGCGGCACGCGTCGTCCTCGGCCGTTTGATCGTCGACGCCTATGGCCTTGAAGATCCGGGTAAAAACGGTGTGTCTCTCGTATATCTGCTCGGCCCTCTCGCGGCCGGCATCGGTGAGACGTATGGCTCCGTCGGCATCTACGGTGATCATGCCGGACTCCTTAAGGATGCCCATGGCACGGCTGACTGAGGGCTTGGAATAGCCCATATGCTCGCTGACGTCGATGGCTCTGACGGTCGGATTGGTGCGTGAGAGTACATGTATGGTCTCAAGATACATTTCGCCTGATTCCTGCATCGCCATGGTTTCCTCCTTGCCTGGACATATGTCCTTTTATAATCGGATTTAGAATACTTCATTTTACGTACTTTTGCAAGCAAACGAAAATATAAAACTTTTATAAACCGCTTGACAGGCAAGATTGATTTAGTATAATTTAATTGAATTCAATCGAATCGGCGAAGCCACCGGTTTCGCCCAGCCTAAAAGGAGGAAACAAAATGAGTATCTACGATTATTCCGTGAAGGACATGAAAGGCAATGACGTCAGTATGGAAGAGTAC
Source organism: Lachnospiraceae bacterium (assembly GCA_017445585.1). Lineage (GTDB taxonomy): Bacteria > Bacillota > Clostridia > Lachnospirales > Lachnospiraceae > UBA3774. The sequence continues at coordinate 2,202 of JAFSTX010000034.1, read as the reverse complement.
CGCGGCAAGGTACTGCTTATAGTAAATACGGCCACGGGCTGTGGCTTCACGCCTCAGTACGACGGACTTCAGAAACTGTATGAGACGTATCAGGAGAAAGGTCTCGAGATCCTGGATTTCCCCTGCAATCAGTTCGCGAATCAGGCGCCGGGGACGAACGAGGAGATCGTCACCTTCTGCAAGGGCAGGTTCGGAGTCACCTTCAGGCAGTTCGCAAAGATCGACGTGAACGGCAGCGACGCCATACCGCTCTATGAATATCTCAAGGAGCAGAAGCACGGCGTGCTGGGCAGGAAGATTAAATGGAACTTTACAAAATTCCTCGTGGACCGCGTGGGCAATGTGGTCGAGCGCTACGCGCCTACCGTAAAGCCCGAGGACATCGAGGGTAAGATAAAGGAGCTTTTATAATGGATTATACCTACATGACTCACGGGACCTGCTCTGTGATGATCAATTTCCACATCGACGGAAATGTGATCACGAACGTCTCTTTTGTCGGCGGATGCAACGGCAACCTCAAGGCGATAAGCAAGCTCGTGGACGGAATGACCGTTGAACAGATCGAGGGATACCTGCGCGGCAATACCTGCGGTCACCGCCCCACATCCTGCGCGGACCAGCTGGCCATCGCTGTCAGAGAGGCCTATGAGCGGAACGGAAAGAGCGCGTAAGGAGCGGGGATGGATAAGTACGACGTACTAAAGCTTGACAACCAGCTCTGCTTTCCGCTCTACGCCGCCTCACGCGAGGTAGTAAAGAAGTATCATCCGCTCCTCTCGCGCCTGGACCTGACCTACACTCAATATATTACGATGATGGTCATGTGGGAGCGCCGCGAGATCTCTGCGAAGGAGATCGGAGAGCGTCTGCTGCTGGATTCGGGTACGCTGACACCGGTACTCAGGAGTCTGGAAAAGAAGGGCCTGATCACCAGGAAACGGGCGGATTCCGATGAGAGAGTGCTGCTTTGCACCGTAACCCCGGCAGGGATGGAACTGCGGGAACAGGCCGTCGGTATTCCGACGGAGCTGGCGGGCTGCGTCGCCCTTTCGCCTGAGGAAGCGCGAAGCCTTTACCACCTTCTGTACAAGCTTCTGGGCAGGGAGTAGAGCGAAACCGACCGCAGCACCGAGGTTTTTGCTTCCGTCAGCAGAGAAAAATCTTTTTCATTTTTCTTGTAGCGTTTTGTTCCTTTGTGAGTCTTATAGTAAAACCCCTGCAGAAAAAGCGGAATCGGATATTGTCAAATGACGGCTGCATGCCTTAAGGCAACTATGCTTTTTTGACCCAAAACTCCGATTGACACAGCATCCGTTAATTGGTACACTATGCAGTGGAAGGGTATTACCGATAGACGGTTGGCCTTCTAGCGTAGTAAAATAACCGCGTCAGTTGGGCCTGGGCGGTTATTTTTTTGCCTTATGAGACTTGCCAAGGGAATATCCCAAGGCAAAGCAACTAATGCAAAGACTGAGAATAGAAATCAGGTCTGCAATCGTTATCATAAGCCTCACCCCCTTCCATAACTCTGAAGAGTTGATAAAAGAAGGTCTAACCGCCTACCGGTAAAGGTAATACCCGGGTTCTATTATAAAGAACAAATGTACTAAAAACAAGAAATAAATATATGATATTTTCGAATTAAATAATGAATAAAAGCAAGCAAAAATAACGGTCGGCGAAAGCCGGCCCTTTTGCGTCTATATGATCGGTGCGGAATGTCGTTTTGTTGTTCAGAAATCTGCGTTTTCAAACCTGACAATATCGTTTGGCGAGCATCCGATTATCCTGCAGAGCTTTTCCATAGTGAGGACGGTGATGTTCCTGTTTTTCTTCAGCGAGTCCAGCGTTTTGTTATCGATCCCGCTCGTCAGCAGCTTGTACTGCGAGACGTTCTTTTCCTTCATGGTTTCCCATAACGGCGCATAACTGATCATCACCGAACCCTCCTTCTAAAGCGTGAATTATAAGGAGAGTATATGGGAGGATTGTGGAAATAAACATTGTGGAAATAATCACAATATGATAGTATTTGACATATCAGGAGCAAATCTGGTGAAAGAAAGCCTACTAATAAAAAGTCAATAGTTAATTGAAAAAATTTGAACCTTGAGAATTATGTACAACAAACAGGCCACTAAAGATTACCGGTCTGAAAGAGAGAGTATGAAGTAGAAATGTGATGCCTACTCAGCAGTT